>JBEIJP010000051.1:0-10351 GCA_040380245.1 Acidobacteriota bacterium
CCCCCCCCCCCCCCCCCCCCCCGGCTGTGCCCCCGCCCCCCCCCCCTGGGGGCTCTCTCACCCCCGCGCCAATTTCGTTCCGTGGGGCGCGCCCCCCCCCACCCCCCGGGCGCGCCTCAAACCCCCCCCCCCTGACTGGGGGGCCTCGCAGACCCAGGGTTGCACCCTGGGCTGGTATGCGCCGCCCCTTCAGGGCGGAAGCTGACACGCCTCCCCTGCTTGTCTCTCGCGCAAACAGGCTGTGGTCCAGCCATCAGAAGTTTGTGTCAGGGGTTACTCAGATGTCGGCCTCCTCTCTATTTTGTCAACCCGAATCAGTCATGACCGACTTTGCAAAAGCCCTGGGGTTGCGCCATGGTGAGCCAGCCCGTTTCGATTCGATCCACCTCGTATGAACCTGAATGCTCCTTCCCTCGTCCTGCAGCTGACCCCCTCGGGAGCTCTCCGGCTGTCGACCCAGGAGGGCGCGGAAGCGCTCGAAGGCGAACTCGCCGCGCGCTTGACGAAAGCCTTCGATCGTGGCGCTGGCTCCGGGCTTCTGCAGTTGGGCGGGGGAGAGATCGGTCGGCCATTGCCGCCCGCCTTTGCCTACTGGCGTGATTTTGCGACGCACTTTCTCTCCGTTCTCTGCGCGAGGCCGGAAGACGCGGACGATTTCGATCAAGCCCCGCCGCCGCCACCGGAGGACCTGGCTGCCCGCGCCGAGGCGGCTCCACTCATGCCGGGGGCTGAGTACCTCACCTCAGAGGTGCTCCAGCACCTGTGGGAAGAGCTGGGGCGCGCCTTCCAATCCGCGCTGGCGAAGAGCCGGTTGTCGCGAGCCGAATTTCTCAAGACCCTCCACCCGACCTGGAATGTGGTCGGACGAGTCCACTTCAACCTCGCGGAGAACCGCAAGGACGAAGAGCGCCCCTTCGCTTTTCTGGCAACCTACACCGACCGCCTCTCGACGCAGGGGCGGGCGCGCCATCTCCCCCTGGCGCAGGCCTTGGAGGAGTACCGGGGGGCCCGGCAGAAGGACAAACTCCTCTCCCTCCTTCTGCCGATGCAACGGGCGGCCGAGGAGTGTGAGTGGTTGCGGGAGATGGTCGCTGATGGTGAGATCTTTCATCCGATCCGCTGGACCCCGGCGGAGGCCTTCCGGTTTCTCGGAGAGATCGAGACCTTCGAGCGCGCCGGAGTCGTCGTCCGAATGCCCGCCCACTGGCCGGCGGGCCGACCCACACGACCGAAGGTCACGGGGATCGTCGGCGCGAAACGTCCGTCGACCTTTGGCCTCGACGCGATGCTCGACTTTCGGATGGAGTTGACGCTCGATGGGGAGAAGTTGACGCCGAAGGAGATCGAGACGATCCTGGCGGGAACGACAGGGCTGGCCCTGATCCGCGGGCAGTGGGTCGAAGTCGATCGCCAGCGCTTGATGCGCGCGATGGACCGTTACCAGAAGATCGAGCGCCTGGCGGCGCGCGGAGGACTCTCCTTCGCCGAGGCCTCCCGGCTGCTCTCCGGCGCTGCCCTGTCGGAGGAGCCGGATGATCCAGCCAGCCAGGGCTGGTCAGGCGCGATCGCCGGCCCCTGGCTCAAGGAACAACTCGCCGGGCTTCGCTCCCCGGAGGGTCTGGCAATGGTCGATCCAGGAGAGCGCCTCAAAGGTCGGCTCCGCCCCTATCAACAGGTCGGTGTCCGCTGGCTCAACCTCCTCTCTCACCTTGGGCTGGGGGCCTGTCTGGCCGACGACATGGGGCTTGGCAAGACGATTCAGGTCCTCTCGCTCCTTCTGGTACGCCGCCAACAGAGTCGGGGAAAGCTGCCGCCTTCGTTGCTGGTCGTCCCGGCCTCCCTCCTCGCCAACTGGGCGGCCGAGATCGAGCGGTTCGCGCCCGACCTCTCCTTTCTGGTCGCCCACCGCTCCGCGATCTCTCCGCAGTCCTTAAACTCGATCTCTGCGTCGAAATTGGACCGGCTCGACCTGATCATTACCAGCTACGGCTCGCTGCTCCGCCTGCCCTGGCTCGAGAGCCGCTCGTGGGATCTGGCCATTCTCGACGAGGCCCAGGCCATCAAGAACCCGAATACGCGACAAACGAAAGCCGTCAAGAAGCTGCAGACGCGCGCCCGCATCGCCCTGACGGGCACGCCTGTCGAGAACCGGCTGGGGGACCTCTGGTCGATCTTCGACTTCATCAATCCCGGCCTGCTCGGGTCCGCGAAAGAGTTTACGAGTTATACCAGGCGCCTCGCCGACCGACCCCACAACCCGTTCGGTCCGCTACGCGACCTGATCCGCCCCTACCTGCTGCGGCGGCTCAAGACGGACCGGAGCGTCATCACCGATCTTCCGGACAAGACGGAGGTCCGCGCCTTCTGTCTGCTCAGTCGTCGCCAGGCGGTTCTCTACCAGGAAGCGGTCGACGAGCTCTCCCGCCAGATTCGCCACGCCGAGGGGGTCCAGCGACGTGGTCTGGTCCTCGCCTTTCTGACCCGCTTCAAGCAGATCTGCAATCACCCCTCGCAGTGGCTCGGGGATGGTCTCTGGGCCGAGGAGGAGAGCGGCAAGTGGGCTCGCCTGCGCGAACTGGCCGAGGTGATTGCCAGTCGACAGGAGAAGGTTCTGATCTTCACCCAGTTTCGGGAAGTGACCGGGCCCCTCTCGGACTTTCTCGGCACGGTCTTTGGTCGCGGAGGGCTGGTGCTGCATGGCGGCACGCCCGTTGCGCAACGCCGGCACCTGGTGCGCCAATTCCAGGAGGATGAGTCGGTGCCCTTCTTCATCCTCTCCCTCAAGGCCGGCGGGTCTGGCCTCAACCTGACGGCGGCGACGCACGTCATCCATTTCGACCGCTGGTGGAACCCCGCGGTCGAAAATCAGGCCACCGACCGCGCCTTCCGCATCGGACAGAGGCGCAACGTCATGGTCCATAAATTTGTCTGTCAGGGAACCGTTGAAGAGAAGATCGATCAGTTGATCTCGGAGAAGACCTCCCTCTCGAAGGAGCTGCTCGAAGGAGGAGCGGAACTCAACCTGACCGAATGGAGCGACGAGGAGCTGATCCGACTCGTCTCCCTCGATCTCAAAAACACCAGCAAGGAGTGACCAGATGGGCTTCTATGGGCGTTGGCCGCGCTACGTCCCCGTCGGGGAGAGAATTGAAAAGGCAAAGAAGGAGATTGCCAGGCGCCAGAAGAAGGGCGAGACGATCTCCCCCGTCGTCATCGAGGGGCGAGTCATCGCCAGGAGCTTCTGGGGGCGTTCGTGGTGCGAGAACCTGCAGCGCTACAGCGACTACTCCAATCGCTTGCCGCGCGGGTCGAGCTATGTTCGAAACGGGTCTGTCGTTGACTTGAAGATCAGCAAAGGGACGGTCAGCGCGCTGGTCAGCGGCAGTCGACTCTACACCGTCACCATCAAGGTGGCTCCGGTGCCAAAGGCCCAGTGGCAGTCGATCTGTCAGGACTGCGCCGGGAGCGTCGACTCTCTCGTCGACCTGCTGCAGGGGCGACTCTCGAAGGGAGTCATGGAGCGAGTCTGCCAGAAGCGCACCGGACTCTTTCCGCAGCCGTCGGAGATCGAACTGGACTGCAGCTGTCCCGACTGGGCGTCGATGTGCAAGCACGTCGCCGCTGCACTCTATGGAGTGGGAGCCCGTCTGGATCAGCAACCGGAGCTTCTCTTCCGGCTGCGCGGCGTCGATGAACGCGAACTGCTCGCCTCGGCGGAAGGCCCGCTGCAACTGACCCGCAAGAGGACCGCGAGTGCCCGGGTGCTGGCCGAGGACGATCTCTCCGGCCTTTTTGGCCTGGATCTCGATTCCGAAGCCAACCCGACTGCCGCTCCTTCCCGCGGCTCCAAAGCCGCCAGGAAGGCGGCTCCGGCTCGAGTTGGCCGTCCGGCCAAAGCGACAACTGGCAAGGTCGGCCGTCCCGCCAAGGCGACCCCCGGCAAGGTCGGCCGTCCCGCCAAGGCGACACCTGGCAAGGTCGGCCGCCCGGCCAAGGTGACCCCCGGCAAGGTCGGCCGCCCGGCCAAGGCGGCTCCGGCCAAGGCGGCTCCGGCCAAGGTCGGTCGTCCAGCCAGGGCGACGCCCGGCAAGGTCGGCCGCCCGGCCAAAGTGGCCCTGGCCAGTCCCCCCAAGGCGGCTCCGGCCAAGGTGGGCCGCCCAGCGAAAGCGACACCTGGCAAGGTCGGTCGCCCAGCGAAAGCGACACCTGGCAAGGTCGGTCGCCCAGCCAAGGCGACCCCCGGCAAGGTCGGTCGTCCAGCCAAAGCCATCTCTGTGACCACCCGTCAGGTCGATTCCACCACGGGGGCGCGGGCCAGGAAGAAGGCCCCGGCGGGCCGAAAAGCGGCCGCGACCAAAAAAACGACCACGGCGAAGCGTCCGCGGAAGCCCTAAGCGGACCAGGCCCGCCGTCGGTGGTCTGTCGTCAGCCTCCTTCGGGCTCGCCTGGTTCGGCGAGCGGGAGCGGGTCGGGAAGCAGTCTGACGGAGGAGAGATCCGCCTGGCTCGGCTGGGCGAGCGTCTCGTGTGGAGAGGCGGGCGGTCGCAGGGAGTCGAGGGAGATCCGCTCCTGAACGATCCCGGCCTGGAGCAGACCCGTGGCGAGGAGATCCGCGATCTTCTCCTTCTTGTCGGGGGAGGTGACCAGCAGCAGATCCCGGGCGCGGGTCATCGCGACATAGAGCAGCCGGCGGGATTCGGCCTCCTCTCGGGACTTTGCCCGTTGCTTGAGCAGTTCGAAAGGGGCCGGACCGGGCAGCCTCTTCTTTTTCGTGCCAGTCTCCTCGGCGGACTCAGGATCCGATGGGTCGGAGAGAGAGAGGGCGACGCCGAGCCGGGCATCGAAATGGATCAGGGGAGTTCTCCCCGTGCTCCCGCGTGAGGGATTGGGGAGGACGACGATCGGCCATTCGAGCCCCTTGGCGCCGTGGATCGTCGAGACGGTGACGGCGTCGTGCGCCTCGATCGACGCGCGCGGCAAGGCCAGTTTGAGCCCCCGGATCCGCCGGAGCCGACGCCAGACGGTGACGAGGTCCTCGCCCTCCTCGGACTCGATCCGCTGGATCTGATCGACAAGCGCTCGCCAGTCGGCGAGGCGCTGGTCTCCGCCGGGCAGGTGGGTCAGTACCGCGTCATAGCCGGTCAGTCGATTGGCCATCTGGAAAAGCTGGCTGGCCGAGTGATCCCGTCGAGCGGCGAGCAGCTGCCGCAGAATCGCCGCGGCGCGGGCCACCGGCGCGGGAAGCGTCGGGGCCAGGCGTTCGATCATCGTCCACCAGGGCGGGCCGTTCCCGCTTTTTGGGGCGACCGTGGGCTCTTCCGCTTCGACTGTTGCGGCGCGGGATCGCCATTGCTGGCGGACCGCCATCAGGTCCCGATCGCTGATGGCGAAGAAGGGGCTGCGCAGCAGGCCGAGCAGCGGAATGTTCTCCAGGGGATTCCCGAGAAGATCGAGCAGGGAGAGCCCGTCGCGCCCCTCCATCGTTTGGAGCAGGTCGCCGCCTCCCCGTTGGTAAGAGGGGATTCTGCGGTCGAGCAGAGCCTGGTGGTGGGTCTCGGCTATTGCCCAGGTCCGGCAGAGAATCGCCACGTCCCCGGGACGGGCCGGACGCACCTCTTGCGTCCTGGGATCGTGAACGGGATGTCCGCAGCGGAGGATCTCCTCGATCTGTGCGGCGAGGTACGTCGCCTCGGCTCCCGCGGGCAATCGGCCGCGCCCCCCGGTGGACTTCTCCTGCTCCAGCGTCGCCCAGCGAACCGACGGCCCGTCGTGCGGAGAGGACGATCGCGCGGCGTCGAGTGGTTCGTGCTGGGTGGCGAGTACCTCCGCGAAGACCCGGTTGAACGATTCGATGAGGCTGTGATGGGTCCGGAAGCTGCGGGAGAGGGTGTGATCGCTCCCTCCCTCGATGACGATCCGGGTACGAACCTCCTCGAAGACCTCGCGCTCAGCACGCCGGAATCCGTAGATCGCCTGCTTCGCGTCCCCAACGATGGTCAAGGTGCTCCCTTCCTGGAGGCGATCGAGAATCGCGCGCTGCACCGGATTGGTGTCCTGAAATTCGTCGACGAGGAAGGATCGCCAGCGGCTCTGGTAGTAGCGACGCACCGCCGGAGATTCGAGGGCCCGGTACGCTCCCATCTCCAGATCGCCGAAGTCGAGCTGCCGGGCTGCCCGCTTGGCCCGGTCGATGTGGGCCTGCGTCCAGTCGAAGGCCTCGCGCAGGCAGGGCAGCAGCTCGATCATCGCCCGATTGAGCTGCGCCCGTTCCGGCGTGCCATCCCAGTCGAGGGCGGCCTGCTTCTCGAGGAGATCTTTGACCAATTGGCGGATGGTTTGGATCGCCTCCATGGTCGACGCATAGAGCTCTTTTCCCCACTTGGCGGCCCTCGCCCCCTTCAGGTTGATAGCGGCGATGCGGGTGAGGGCCTCGGCGCGGGCCTCCTCCGACTCCCCGATCAAGGCGAGCGACTGAAGGATCGTCTGGCGAGCGATCTCGGTTCGATCTCCCGGAGGGCCGGAGACGGTTTCGAGGAAGGCCGCGGACGATACCCAGCGCGGATCTGTCGTCAGGCTCGCGTCAAGTCGTTTCCGTTCTTCGGCGAGACGGGCCGGCCACTCCGCCGGATCCTGTTCGAAGGCCCATTGAGCCGTCACCGGATCCTCGAGGAGCGGAGACAGGGCGGCGCGAAGCGCCGAGTAGGGCAGGCGATCGTAGATCTCCAGGGGCAGGGTGGCGAGCGCGCCATCGATCCATCCCGGCAGGTGCAGGTCCCGTGAAATGTCGTCGAGGATGCTCACCTGGTGCGGGACCCCGGCCTCCTCCGGATGGTCCCGGCAGATCCGCAGGCAGAGTGCGTGAATGGTGCTGATCTGCGCCGCTTCCAGTTCGGCGAGGGTCAGCTCCCGGTCGATCGCGCCCTCTTCCTCTTCCGTCGGTTTGGATTCGGTCGCGCGGTGGAGCTCCGCGCGGAGGATCTCGCGGATGCGCGCGCGCAGCTCGAGGGCGGCCCGTTCGGTGAAGGTGATGGCGACGACCGAGAGGGGGCTCTGCCGCTCCTCCAGCACGTGAAAGAGGTAGCGATGGGCGAGGAGGAGGGTCTTCCCCGTTCCAGCGCCGGCCGAGACGGCGATGCTGCCACGGGTCCGAACCGCCCCCTCCTGTTCCGGTGTCAGTCGATTTCTCATGCGTCCGTCCCCCTCTTCTGAGCCGACTCCTTGCGGGCCAGGCGCGGGCCGATTCGGCAGATGGGGGCGAACTGACAGCGGCCACACGCCTTGCGCCCGACATCCGGAGCCACCGGGAAGCGCCCTTCCCGCACCCGCGCCAGAACCTCTCTCGCGAAGGCGGCGTGCCATCCGTCCGGGGCAGGGGGCGGATCCTTGATTCGCTTCGCCCCGTTGATCGAAAAGTAGGCTCCCTCGATCTCGCTGCCAGGGTAGAGGGTCGGTCCGGCGGCGATCTGGTAGAGGGGGATCTGCAGGTCGACCACTGCCTCGCCCGCTTCGTTCTGGATCCCGAGAGAGGGACTCCCGCCGGTCTTGTAGTCGAGGAAGAGAAGGCGACTCCTCTCTCCGGGAGAGGTTGGGAGTCGATCGATCCGATCGATCACCCCCGTGACCCGCAGGCCGTGGAACTCCCCGCGAAAACGGACCTCCTGACCCACCACCGTGGCCTCGGGGGCGAGGAAGTCGTCGGCCCGGATCACCCTGGTGAGGATATCGAGGTGCTCCCGCCGCCGCACGGGCCAGGTGGATAGCTGGGCTGGCAGTTGGGGGAGCCCGACCGCCCGCTCCGCGTCGAGAAAGCTGGCCTCCAGCCGCTCCAGGGCGTAGGCGCGCGGGTCGACGCCCGTCGGGAGGCCGTTCAGACTCAGTTCGAGGGCTTTGTGGTAGAGGGTGCCGAGCATTCGCTGGCTGATCTCTTCCTCTGGCTCCAGGGATTCACCCGCACCCAGGCCATAGCGGACGAACCACTGAAAGGCGCAGGTTCCCATCGAGATCAGCTGCGACGCGCTCCAGCGGTGATCCTCGAAGCCTCGGAGGGGGACTCCCGGGACGCCATCGTAGCTGTCTGGCGGCAGGGGGCTCAGCCGTCGACGCTCGACGGCGAGGGCGTGTCGAATCGCGGGCAGGAGCGCGTCGGGTCCCCAGTCGGGGGCGCTCTCGGAGAAGCGACGACGCGCCTCCTCCGGGCTGGCGATGACCCGGTCGACCCGCCTCTCCTCCAGGCCGAGCCGGTCGAGATATGGCGAGCGAATCGTCGCCTCCCTCTCCTTCTGACGGGCGAGGCTGAAGACGATCCGCTCTGTCGCCGTTCCGAGGACGCAGGAGAAGGTCAAGGCCTGGCGGCGCACCTCTTCGATGGCCGAACCGAGCTCGATTCCTCTCTCCGCCAGCCTCTTCCGCGTGTGAAAGTCGAGCAGGGAGTCTTCCCGGGGAGAGGCTGGCAGGCTCCCCTCCATCATTCCCAGAACAAAGACTTGACGGTAAGAGGCGCCGCCGAGCGACTCCGGCCGGTGGATTTCCACTCCCGTCGGCCCAGCTGGATCGGAATCTGCCGGCAATGACAGGATGGAGAGGAGATCGAGCCACTGATCGAGCTGCTGTCCGAGCGGGATCGACTGGCCCGGGGCGCCCACTTCGCTGGCCGTCAGCTGCCACCGAAACTCTCTCTCCCCCGGCTCTTCTCCGAGCGTCGAGCTGGCGAGGGAGGAGGTCCGTCGGAGGTCGAGCAGCGCGATCAGACGCCCCGTGTACTCGGCCCGGGAAGCTTCCCGCGGCCAGTGGAGGGCTGAGACCCAGTCCTGCAGGGGGTGCTCCGCCTCCTGGGCGGGAGCGAGGGCCGCTTCGATCCCGTTCCGCCATTCGGTCTCACCGATCGGATGTTTCTCCAGTAGCTGGCGCAGGGGCTCGGCGGCGAGCCCCGGTCCGGCGCGATGGGCGAGCGTCGCCAACGTCGCCTCGAACGGCAGGTTCTCGCGAATGGCCCGCAACGCCACCCGCAGCCAGGCTCCGAAGAGGGACTCCCCGAGGGGGCGCTGATTGGGAAGCCGGACGGGAATCCCATACTCCCGGGCGATGGCGCGCAGTTTCGGGACGTAGATCGCTTCCTCATTGGTGACCAGGACCATCTCCCGGGCGGAGACGCCCTCGACGAGCAGCCGCTTGACCTCGCCAAGCACCGTCCGCACCTCCTCCTCGACGGTCGCCTCAGACCAGAGCTCGCCGCGGGTGGGATCCTCCCCCTGCTCACCCTGCCAGAATTGCTGGGCGGTTCGCCATCCGACCAGCCTGGCGGTGGGTCTCGGTGCTTCCCGGGTCTCCCCTTCGGCTACCCACCCCCGCGCCTCCAGCCAGGCGACCCAGCGGCGATTCTTCGCGAGGATCGGCTCTGGTCCGAAGGGGAAGATCAGGTGGCTCCCATCCCCTGCCAGCACGTCGAGGAAGGTCAGCTCATCCGCCCGCGGCACGAAATAGCCCCATACCAGGAGCGGGATCGGTCGGGTAACCAGCCGTGCCGCCCGCCAGAGCGCCTCAGCCGGATCGACCAGCTTCTCCTGCGCCAGGGCGGCCTGGTACCGCGCGATGACGCCTCCCAGTTCGACCAGCTGTTTCGCCTCCTCTCCTTCGAGGGCCTGAGCTGGTGCCTCGGCGCCACGCAGCAGGGTCTCCACCCCGACGCGCAGACGCGCCGCCGCCCCTCGCGGATCGATCACGCTCCCCGCGCCCTCCTCTCGGTTGAGCTCTCGGTTGAGGATGTCGGCGAGGAGCATCTGCCGCTCCACCACGGAGATCACCCGCTGACCGTCTTGGGCGAGCAGCTGCGTCGCGGTCTCCTCGAGTGTCCGCAGCGGGACGCCAAGGGCTCGCGCCGCCCGAATGTGCGGGGTGATGACGGTCCGTCCTCGTCCTGGCCCGGGCCCCATTCCCCTCAACCCCTCCAGCGCCGAGCCTGGGTCTCCGTGAATCGTTCTTTTCATACGGCCGCGGTCCTTTCAAGTCCAATCAGGTCCAATCAGGTCCAATCAGAATGAGTCAAACGGGGGGTCGGGTTGTGGGGCAGGTGATAACTGGGAAAGGGGAGCGGGGGATCCTCTCTCTTCGTTGTGCCAAGGCGCAATCTGGCTGATCGGATTGCGTCGGAAGCGCGAAGGTAGCGCTCCCCATTTCGCTTGTCAAGTTTTTCATCGACTCTCGATCTCTCACCCTCAGCCTGGAGACCGCGCGCAGGGCTTTTGTACAGTCAGAGACAGCCACGCTGAACGACCCGTCATGACTTCATAAGGTAGGCGTTGGAGTGCCTGTGATCGGGAAAGCAGGATCGGCTTCTGGTGTCCCAACGGGACAC
>JBEIJP010000052.1:0-10270 GCA_040380245.1 Acidobacteriota bacterium
CTCGAGAAGTTGGAGGAGGAGGTCGCCGAGCTTCGAGCGGAGTTGCGGGCGTCGGATCTAGACCAGCGCCGGGTCGATGAGGAGGTCGGCGATATTCTCTTTGTCGTGGCCAACCTTGCCCGGCGGGTGGGAACAGAGCCGGAGACAGGACTCCGGGCGGCCAATCGCAAGTTTCGACGTCGCTTCGGCCACATCGAGCGACGGATTGCGGAGCGGGGAGGCGATTGGCGGGAGGTGACCCTTGCAACACTGGATCAATTCTGGGAGGAGGCCAAGCGGATCGAGCGGGAATCTGCGGCCCTGGAGCCGGCTGTCGAGGGGAAGAGTCCGGCCTAGTCGGCCAGGGGCGATCTCCTTCTTCCTTGGCACGCTGCTGTTGGCCTCCGCGGGGGCCTGGGCCCAGCCCGTGGCTCCTGGCGTCGTCTTCGAGGAGAGGCGGCGGCAGGCGCTGGCGTCGGATCCGCTGCTGCCGGCGGGGCCGCAGGTCATCCATCTCCTGCGAGTCGATCCCCGCCAGGCCGTGCTTCGCCTCGGACAGGCGATGGATGAAGTGGTGGGAGCCGAGACGACCAGCTCGATGAGCCGGCGGGCAGGGGCGCTGGCTGCCATCAATGGGGGATATTTCCGGACGACGGGCGTTGCCAGGGGGGAACCGGTTGGGCTCCTGGTCAAGGACGGGCGCGTTCTCAGTGAGCCCGTCCGCAACCGGGCCTCGTTGGCGATCGGGCAGGACGTTCCGCAGCGGTTGGCGATCGTCTTTCCGACGCTGACCCTCACCCTGCGCGTGGGCAAGAGTCGTCTGCCTGTCGATGGGATCAACCGCCCCCGGGAGGCCGACGAACTGATCGTCTACACCCCTGACTACCACCGCACGACACTGACCGCGCCGGGAGGAGACGAACTGGCCGTTCGGAAGGGGCGCCGCCCCGAGCCGCTCTCCGCCGGGGCCGGCAGGGCCAGCCGGGTGATTCCCGCCGATGGGATGGTCGTCTCGGCCCACGGCAAGGCGAGGGAACGGCTCGAAGCTGTCTGGCGGACGGACCGCTCCGTATCGCTCCAGACAGATCTTCAGACGGGAGCGCCCGAATCTCTCTCTCCTGGTCTTCTGCTGGGGGCGGGGCCACAGCTTCTTCGCCAGGGGGCAGTCGTTTTGAAGGAGCAGGTCGAGAGCTACGCCCCTTCCTTCATGACCGATCGTGCTCCACGAACCGCGATTGGCTGGCAGCCGGATGGGACGATCCTTCTGGTGGTGGTCGATGGTCGCCAGCCCCAGTGGAGCGTCGGGATGACGCTCGCGGAGTTGGCGGATCTGATGCGCGATCTGGGCTGTCAGGAGGCGCTCAATCTGGATGGGGGGGGCTCGACGACGATGGTGGTGCGCGATCGGGTCGTCAACCGTCCCTCCGATGCGACCGGAGAACGTCCGGTCAGCGACGCGATTCTTCTCTTTCCCGCGCGAGGTCGAACCCAATGAAAGAAGCCCTGGTGCTGATGGCGAAAGCGCCGATCGAGGGAACGGTCAAAACTCGCCTCATCCAGGATCCCTGGACCGGGGTCGAAGTGACCGAGCTCTACCAAGCTTTTCTGAAGGACACCATCGCCGCGATGGAGGAGGTCTGGCAGGACCGGGAGACCCTCTCCCTCGTCCTTTGCTACACTCCGGAAGGGGCGGAAGAGGCGCTTGAACCGTTCTGGGATGGTGGAATCCTTCTTCCGCAGGGGCCGGGAGATCTTGGCGCCCGCCTGGCAGAATGTTTCGAGACTTTGCGCGAGGCGGGATTCGATCGAGTGGTCGTGATCGGGGCGGATTGCCCCACCCTGCCAGCCGCCTTGCTGCACGAGGCGTTTGATCAAATCCTCGATGATCAGACCGTCGTTCTTGGACCGACACGCGACGGGGGCTATTATCTGCTGGCGGCGGCTCGCTTGCCGTCAGGAGTGCTCTCGGATCTTCCCTGGAGTACGGACCGGCTTCTCGCACAGACGATTCGTCGCCTGGAGGAGGCCGGCTTGATCTGTGCTACACTCCCCGTTCTCGAAGACGTGGATACCCCCGAGGACCTTGTCCGACTGGAGGCGCAGTTGGCGGTGGACCCTTCTCTGGCTCGATCGACCTGCCGCTACCTCGAGGCGCGTCGTCGGCGAATGGAACTCCCGTCCTCCAACTCTCTCGACGATCGGCAACGACCATAATCGGAATCGACAAAGCCATGGACAAACTGAAAGCGATCATCAAGCGTGAGTATCTGACTCGGGTTCGATCGAAAGGGTTCATTATTGGGACGATTCTCAGCCCCATCCTGATGCTCTCGTTCGTCTTGGTTCCGTACCTCATCACCCGGGTCGGCGGATCCGAACGCCACCGCGTCGCCATTCTTGACCAGGTGGGGGATCCCTCGCTCTACCAGCGCGTCGAGGGCATTCTTGACGCCAACGGAACGCGCAAGGAGCGGTACGACCTGGAGCGCGTCGAGGCGGCGCCCGACGATCAATCATCGCTCAAACGCCTGCAGGAGCGGCTCGCCACCGGCGAGATCGACGGGTAGCTGATTCTTCCTCCGAACATCCTCGAGATCGAGCGACTCCCTTACTTTGTCAAGAACGTGGGGGATTTTGAAGCGCGCCAGCAGATTGGAGACGCCATCAACCGCGCTCTCGTCGAGCGGCGCGTCCGTCTGGCGGGGCTCCAGAATGAGGACCTCCAAAGGCTGACCCGCGAGGTTCGATTTGAAGTTCGCAACGAACGCGGTGAGCGGGAGCGCGGCCAGACATTCATTCTCGCGTTTGGGCTGCTCATGATCATCTACATCACGATTCTCGTCTATGGGGTGATGGTCATGCGGGGAGTCATCGAAGAGAAGCAATCCCGGATCATCGAAGTCCTCCTCTCTTCCGTTCGTCCCTTTGACCTTCTTCTCGGCAAACTGATCGGAATCGGTCTGGTCGGCCTGACCCAGTACACGGTCTGGACGATCTTCGGGCTGGGGTTGAGCCTGGCCACCTCCCTGCCGATGCTGGTCGCCAACTGGGGCAGTTTGCCGACGATCCAGCCCCACCTGCTGGTCTTCTTCCTGGTCTACTACATTCTCGGCTACTTTCTGTATGCGACCCTCTACGCCATGGTGGGGGCCATTGTCTCCAACGAAGAGGATGGACAACAGGTGCAACTGCCCGTGACGATGGCGATCATCATCCCGATGATGATCTCGACGATGGTCCTGCGCTCGCCCAACAGTCTGGCTTCGACCATTCTCTCACTGGTGCCCTTCTTCTCTCCGATGCTCATGTTTTTGCGGATCGCGATTCAGACGCCCCCGTGGTGGCAGATTGCCCTCTCGATCGTTCTTCTGATCCTGACCATTCTCGGTACCGTCTGGGTCTCGGCGCGCATCTACCGCGTCGGTGTGCTGATGTATGGAAAACGGCCGACTCTGCCGGAGATTGTTCGCTGGCTGCGCTATGCCTGAAGAGATGGGATGGCCACCCAATCCCTTCGATCAAAATGGAACAACAAGGACCAAAGAGAAAAGGGAGATCCGATGAAGGATCTCCCTTTTCTGTCCACTCTCTCGTGTGCAGCCACCAGAGGATTGGATCTTTTACCGCTCTTCAGCCGAGGCCCCGGCATTCTGATTGCCTCCCGTGCCATCGGCAATCACGAGAATGCGCTGATCCCCCTGGAAGGTGAGCGTCTTGAGAACCCGGCCCTTGTCTAACTCGACGAAGCCCGCCGAGTTGTGGGCGTTCTTCCGGGTGGTCGGTTGAACCTCGACCCGCGTCGTGGCGACTAAGCGACCATTCTGCTGGAAGGTCACCTCATTGGTCGCCGAGTTGAACTTGACGTTGTAGACTCCCTTGGGGATCACTGTCCCCCCGACGGTGACATCATTGACGAAGGTGACCGTCTTCGATCGATCTTTCGCCTCAACCGCGACATAACCGAAGATCGCGATGGCGAAAGCAATGGCCAGGGTGAAGAATAACGACTTTCCTGCTTGACGATTCTGCATGGTCTTTCCCTCCTCCAAAATCGCTCCTGCCTTGGGAGCGTCTAGTTCATTTCCCTGTCTGCTTCTCCGGGAGTGAGCGGGACATCCCAGCAAAAAACCGTCACCCCGGAGAAGCGATCTGCGGCGAGTGAGTGGCCGGTGCCGCTCGTCTCGCTACGCCAGCAGGTATTGCAAGCGATGTGCCAGAAGATGCAGAGCAGGGTGTTTAGCTGGAAACCCATCTGTTTTCAATGGGTTACTCGGCGGTCTCTCTGTTTCTGGGAAAGAGGGCGGAGAAACGATGAGGCAATCTGGAGCGGCAGTCGGGTCACCTTGCGACAATTGGGCGACCCGACTGCCCCTCCTTCATAGTTCGAAGTGGGGATCCTGGGATCGGTACTCGTCCAGTTTGCGATGGAGGGTGCGTCGGTCAACGCCGAGGATCTCGGCGGCGCGGGACTTGTTGCCCCCCGTCAACCGAAGCGTGTCGAGGATGTACTCCCGCTCCAGCTCGTGGAGGGAGAGGCGTTGCTCCTTGCTTCGCGTCAGCAGCGTCGTCGTGCCGGCTTGTTGTCGGATCCGGTCTGGCAGGTCTTCGGGGCGCAGCGTCCCTCCTTCGGCGAGGGCGACTGCCCGTTCGATGGCGTTCTCGAGTTCCCGCGCATTCCCGGGCCAGTGATAGGCCGTCAGGATGGCGAGGGTCTCCTGCGGAATCTGGGGCGAAGGAAGCCCGGCCTTCTCTGTGATCTTGTGCAGAAAGTGCTCGACCAGGAGGGGAATATCGAAAGGGCGCTCCCGTAGCGGGGGAAGGTGCAGGTGGATGACATTGAGTCGCCAGAAGAGATCTTCGCGGAATCGCCCTTCACGAACCTCTTTCTCCAAATCACGATTCGTCGCCGCGATGACCCGCAGGTCGATCTCCCGTTCCCGGTCAGCGCCAATTCGCCGGACCGTCCCCTCCTGGAGGACCCGCAGCAGCTTGGGTTGCAGGGCGAGCGGCATCTCCCCGATCTCATCGAGAAAGATCGTTCCCGCGTCAGCCGATTCAAAGAGACCCGCCCGGGGTTGTCGCGCGCCGGTGAAGGCTTGTCCGGTGTGGCCAAAGAGCTCCGATTCCATCAACTCCGTGGGAATCGCCGCGCAGTTGACGGCGATGAATTGACCTGCCCGCTGCGACATCTGATGGACCGAGCGGGCGACCAACTCCTTGCCGGTGCCGGACTCGCCGGTGATCAGCACGGTGCTGGTGCTCCGTGCCGCCCGGTTGACCAGCTTGAAGAGGTCCTGCATCTGCCGCGAGGCGCCGACGATCACTTCCGAGGTCACCCGCATTTCGCGGCGCAGGCGCGCCTGCTCCCGCTGCGCGACGGTACGGGCCAGGGCATCGGCAATCGTCGCCAACCAATCCTCTGTACCGAAAGGCTTGGTGAGGTACTGAAACGCGCCTGCCTTGACCAGTTCGACCGCCTGCTCGACCGATCCAAAGGCGGTGATGACAATGACAGGGACTTCCGGGCGAAGGTCCTTGCAGCGAGCCAGCAGTTCGTCGCCAGAGAGGCTGGGCATCCGAATGTCTGTCAGGAGCAGATCGATCGGTTCCTGGCTGCGCTCGAGAATGGACAAGGCTTTCCGCCCGTCCGTGGCGACAATGGTTTCATATCCGCACTCCTCCAGCTCATCCTGGAGGAGGTCCCGCAGATCAGGATCGTCTTCCGCAATGAGGATTCGTTCTTTCATACAATGGGGCTCTCTTGGTTGCGACGTTCCTGTAACGTGGCAGGATCGGTTGTCCAGCGGTCGGAGAGTTCCGGGAGCGGCAGGTAGAGGGTGAAGATTGCTCCACCCTCAGCGCGGTTGGCCGCTTCGATCCAGCCTTCGTGCTCTTCGACGATGCGACGAGAGACCGCCAATCCGAGCCCTGTCCCACTGCCCACCTCCTTGGTGGTGAAGAACGGGTCGAAGATACGAGGCAGGATCTCCGTAGGAATTCCCTCTCCAGAGTCCGCAATCTGAATGGCCAGATAGTCCCGTTCGCTCCCCTCCCTCCCCTCCCGGGAGGATCTGGCGAGGGGCAGATGGCGGGACCTCGCCGGGAAGCGCGAGATCGAGAGCGTGCCCCCTTTGGGCATCGCTTGAATCCCATTCTGGCAGAGATTGAGAAGGACCTGCTGGAGCAGTTCGGGATCGGCGAGCAGGGTGGGCAGTTCGGGCAGCGGAGGACTGGGCAGCTCGATGGTGATGCCAGCCTTCTCCGCCTGAGAGTCGAGCATCTCGACCGTCTCGCGGATCAACTCATCCGGGGAGACCGGCCGAAGGCGCAGCGAGTAGGGGCGAGCCAGGTTGAGCAATTGCCGCACAATCCGGGTGATCCGCGCCGCCTGATTCCGAATGATGGTCAGGTTTCGCTGACGGGTCTCGGTCGAGGCCTCGGGGTGTTGCAGCAGTTGCCTGGCCCGACCGTCGATGACCTGAAGAGGGGCGCCCATTTCGTGGGCCACACCGGCGGCCAGGTGGCCGACCGCCGCCAGCTGCTCCGATTGACGGAGTCGACGCTCGAGGGAGACTCGCTCCTCCGCCTCCTGCTGCAGGCTCAACCGCTGCTCGGCCAATCGATCGGCCATGCGATTGAACTCCCGTGCGAGAGTCGTCAACTCACTCCCGCCGCGCGCGACGATGACGCGATAGTCGAGGTCCCCGCGTCCCACCGCGAGGGCGCCTCCGACGAGCTCCTCGACCGGTCGAATCAGCCCAAAACGCGTCACCAGAAAGACGACGATAAAGACGGTGACGACCATCAGTAAGAGCGTCATCACCAGATGGCGCCGCGCGTTGGCGATGTGCGTGTGAACGAATGAGATCGGCTGGATGATCTCGATCGCCCCGACCCGCTCCTGATGGACTTGCAGCGGAGTGATCAGCGAAAATTAGTCTTCTCCAACGATGCTCAGTTCGATCTCGATCTAGGAGCCAGTCCGGATCACTTCCCGGGCTTCCCGGAAGTATCGAACCTCTTCAGGGGCGAGGTCGTTCGAGATCGCCTGCAAAGATCCGGACCGATCGAAGAGGAGCAGGCTGAAGAGCCCCGTGTTCTCCCGCAGGCGACTGATCAGTCGCTGCGCGTCGAGGGGCCGCCCGCTCAGATAATCTTCCTCGAGGGCGATCTTCAGCGTCAGGGCATGTGCCCGCGATTCGACACGGGCCGCCTCCAGCAGGCTGACCTCCCGCTGTTGCAGGCTGATCAGACCCGCGATCAGGTCGACGGCGCTGATCGACAAGGTTAATAGAAGAATGAGTCGCGTACCGATCTTCATCGACGTTCTCTTCGTTCGCGTTCTACCTCCAGGACCGGCTCTTTTTCTC
This sequence comes from Acidobacteriota bacterium, assembly GCA_040380245.1. GTDB lineage: Bacteria > Acidobacteriota > Blastocatellia > RBC074 > RBC074 > CAIOZW01. The sequence goes on from JBEIJP010000052.1 coordinate 7,350, forward strand.
GAGCGCGCTCCGTTGCGTCCGTCCTGAAGGTCTGTGACATCCCCGCGCTCTCCGCAGAAGACGATCGCCCGGCGGTTTCATCCTCTGCTGGCGATCCGGTATTGCCCATCCGGGCAAAGCGCTTCGGAAAGGCTTTATGCAATTTGCTTGCCGCTCCCAACAGAGTGGCTTCCAGGGTGGAAGAGCGACGTGTCCTTGTCAAGGACAAGAAAAAAGAGGCTTTCCGAAGGCCAGCCATGGGACAAGAATGGCGCGGAATTGCCGCCGGTTGTCGCAAAATGTCCCGTTTGCGAGAGGCGGATCCGCTGCTGCGGCAATCTTTTCCAGTTGAACTCTGGGCTCTCGCAGCGCTAAAGAGGACCAGGCCAGCCCAAACAGGTGGGGTCACTGCGGACTCCCGCGCATTTATCGCGGACTTTCGCGCCTTTCGGAGATGGGAGGCCACTTTCGGCACAGGAATTGTCAGAGGTTGAGACACGACTGGCTCTGGAGACGCTTGACCAGCCGTTGCACGTCGGCGAGGTGTCACCGATTGGGAGCGATTCCTGGTGTACCTTCTCCCCCCTCGCTGGGGGGATGGGCAGGAGGAGGAAGCAAATGAGAGGAGAGAGAGGAATCAGAGAGGCGATGGGGCTGGCCACTTTCGGGGCTGGATCGCGAACCTGGGAACAAACCACCGGGGCCGTGGCAGAACCAGTCTGCCCACCGCGAGGGTTGGCTCTCGATCTCCAACGGGACCTGCTGGGGCGTCGTCTCTGGATCGATGCATCTTCTTCACCGGGAAGCGTGACGGACCTTCTCCTGGATGTTTTGACAGGGCGAGTCCAAGGGGTCGTCTGTCGCACGTCGCCAGAGTCCAACGGCCATTCCCCGAGGGTCCTGGTGAGCCATTTTGAGCGGGCGACGTTGTCCGAGGACGGTACGCAGATCGTCGTCTCTTCCGGCAGCTCTCCAGCTGCTTCCTTGTCGCCGATCGTCGAGGATGGCGGATGGCGAAGAGAGTCTCCCCCTCTCGTTCTGGCGTCAGGAGAGTTGCAAGGGGCACGGGTGGTCACCCGGGACGGGCGTCTGATCGGGCAGGTCCGGGAGATCTACCTCGTCCCGCAAGCGCTCCGGGTGCTCTACCGGGTGACCGCGTCACGATGGCGGAGGATTCTGGGTGAGGGAGGCTTCATGCGCGGAGATCTGCCTTATGCTTACTCTCACGACGCGCGCCGCCTCTTTGTCCCGGCAGAGATCTCTACCCGCCAGCTCTTTCCGACACTGTCCGCGGCCATCGAGAATTGGCGGCTGCGTCCGTCTTCGAATCCCGAGTCTCCCCCCCCTGGGCCGGGAACGGGCTCGACCCCGCCCCATCCCTGATCGTCCATTTCTTTGCGTGACCTTCTGTGAGATCCTCCGTGTGACCGACTCGTGACCTGGCAGTGGAAGACCAGTCCAGATGGACAGGTGGCCAGATGGACATCTGGCCAGATAGACAGATGAGAGGACACAGACGTGACCAAGGGGGCGGCCGATTCTTTTGACGCGGAAGTGCGACGGGCAGAGCGGACTCTCGCCCGCCGCGATACTGTCCTCCGCGCCTTGATCCAGCGCTACGGCGCCTGTCCGCTCCGCCCAGAGGCTGACCATTTTGACGCCCTGGTCAAGTCGATTCTCTCTCAGCAACTCTCGACCAGGGCGGCGGAGACGATCTATCGCCGTCTTCTGGCACTGGACGCGGCACAGATCGCCCCCTCCCCCCGAACAATCCTGGCGACCCCCACCGAGGTGCTCCGCTCGGTTGGAATTTCCGGGCAGAAGATTGGCTACCTGCGAGATCTCTCGCGAGCAGTCGAGGAGGGCACGTTGCGTCTCGATCACTTTCCGCGACTGACCGACGAGGAGATCATTCGTCAGCTGGTGGTGATCAAGGGGATCGGTCTCTGGACCGCCCAGATGCTTCTGATCTTCTCGCTGGGGCGGCTGGACATTCTGCCGGTGGGGGATCTCGGCATCCGAAAGGCGATCCAACGTTGGTTCAGGGAAGATGCCGCCCCCCTGCCGCTTCCGGGACCCGCTGAGATCGAGTCGATCGCCCTCCAGCGAAGATGGGCCCCCTACCGTTCGGTGGCGTCCTGGTACCTCTGGCGAAGCCTCGAGAACACCCCGTGAGGGCCTACTCCCCCTCCACGTGCCATCCACTGCATCCCTGGCCTCGCCGAATGGGCCGGTTGCCTTTTGTAGGGCGATTCCCTATTCTCTATCTTTGTTCTTCCGGCATTGGTTCCCCGGGCTGATCATCGGCTGATCATCAGACAGTGAAGATCCAGGGAGGGCTTCTCCATCCAAGGTGTGCCTATCTTTTGAAAAGTCTTCCGACCGTGATTCGCCTGTCTGACCTCAGCCCCGTGGGTGAGTCGATCGCCCTCCACTCGGACTTGTACGATTTTTATGGCAGCAAACATCCGCAATTTTTCGATCATCGCCCACATTGACCACGGCAAGACGACGCTCTCGGATCGACTCCTGGAGAAGACAGGGGCATTGGAGCAGCGAGAGATGTCCGAACAGGTTCTCGACGCCATGGACCTGGAGCGGGAACGGGGCATTACGATCAAGGCACACGCCGTGCGCCTCGCCTACAAGGCGAAGGATGGGCAGTCCTACATTCTCAATCTGATCGACACGCCGGGCCACGTCGACTTCTCCTACGAGGTTTCGCGGAGCCTCTCCGCCTGTGAAGGCGCGCTGCTGGTGGTCGACGCCAGCCAGGGGGTCGAGGCACAGACGCTTGCCAATGCCTATCTCGCGGTCGACAACCGGCTCGAGCTGATTCCTGTCATCAACAAGATCGATCTGCCCGGGGCGGATCCAGAGCGGGTCAGGGAGCAGGTGGAGAGCGTCGTGGGCCTCGATACGTCCAATGCGGTGCTCGCCTC
>JBEIJP010000053.1:0-10218 GCA_040380245.1 Acidobacteriota bacterium
CGTAAAGATAGCGCTTGGTCATATGAAACGCTTCCGTGTATTATGCCAGCGATCTCCTGCCTTCCGCGACGCTGCCTTATCGAATCATCTGGATTTGGGATCGGCGCCCCGCTGACTGGGCGGCGTCGTTCCTCGCGAGACCTCGTCGGCCGCGCCAGGGCGGCCCGGGCCACGGCCCCCCGTGTTCGTCTCCAAGACGCGGACCGCATCCCCCTCCTTCAACATATTCGACCCACGGGTGATGACGAGGTCTCCCGCGGCCAGCCCGTCGAGGACTTCCACCTTGTCGCCCTGGGTCAGGCCGGTCTGCAGGGGGAGGTATTTGGCCTTCTGCTCCTCGATGGTGTAGACACCCGGTTGATCACCCCGGTAGATCAGGGCGTCGCGCGGGATGAGGATCGACTCGTGGGTGGTCCCGAGATCGAGGTTGATCCGGGCGAACATCTCTCCCTTGAGGGTGCCGCCGCGATTGGCGATCTCAATTTCGAGCATCCCGTTGCGGGTTTGTGGATCGAGGGTCGGAGAGATCCGCATAATCCGACCGCTGAACGTCTCTCCGGGCAGGCTGTCGACCGTCACGTTGACGGTCAAGCCGCGTCGAACGCGCGCAATGTCCCGCTCGGAGGCCTGGGCATCGACGATCATCGGGTTGACGCTGACGACGGTGACAATCGGATTGGCGGAGGTGACGAGGGCGCCAGTCGCCACCAGGCGGCGGGAGATGATGCCGCTGATCGGCGAGGTGATGCGGGTCTGGCCGAGACGGATTGTGAGTTCGCGCTGCTCGGCTTCCGATTGCCGCCGCTGCGCCCGCGCCAGTTCGAGCTGGGACCTGGCGACGGTGTGGCGCATCTCGAGCGTGTCGAGCTCGTTGCGCGAGAGCACCCCGGCCTCGACCAGCTGAATCCGCCGGTCCAGCTCGATCCGGGCGTTGGCCAACTCGGCCTCCCGCTGCGTGATCTGGGCATCGACCACCGCGAGCGAGGCGTTCGAGCGCTCGATCTGCTGGCGGATCTCGTCATCCTCCATCGTCGCCAGCAGCATCCCCTTCTCAACGACCTGGCCCGTATCGACCAGCAGTTGCGTCAACCGTCCGGCGACACGCGGGCTGACATCGACCGACTCCTTGGCTCGCAGCGCGCCCGTCAGGGTGATCGACTCGGAGATCTTCCCCATGGCGGCCAGTCCGGTCTGTACCTGAACCGCCCGGCCACCGCCCCCGGGCCCTCCCCGACGCGCTCCACCCGCTCCGCCGGGGCCACCCGCCCCTCCGGCTGGGGCTTGACTCTTGTTCATCTCCTGGTAGACCCGGTAACCGGTGTATCCCAGCAGCGCCAGAAATGGTGCCAGGATCAACAACCTCACGATACTTTTCTTTAACGCCATATGATTGCTCGTCCATCCCTCTCCGTTGATTCCCACCTGCTCGCGCCACCGCACCCCAACCCCATCCACAGTGGATCGAATGCCGTGTCAATGGTTCCTGACGGCAGGTCCACCCGGCCAGATATCAGCGCGAAATGAGTATGACGTAAAGAAAGGCCAATCAATTACAGGATTTTTCTCGCAAACACCGCTCAACCTCTTGTGGAAAATTGAGTTTCCCCGCCAGACGAATCGCGGCCGCGTCCGCCCCTCGACGAATGTTCCCATTCGATCGGGCAGGGTACGGTGAGCACTTCTCGGGACCATAATCTCCCCTGATTGACGGCCGCCTCGAGTTGCGGTAACCATGAAAGAGGTGAAAAAGTGGTGGAAAGCTGGGCATTAGATGCCAGTCGGGGACCGGTCTTAGCGCCCTGGAATGGAAAGCTGAACTGGAGAGAAGGAGAGAAGGCATGAGCAGGATCGACAGTTCTGTGGCGCCGGGGAACGGCGACGAACCGCATACTGAGTCGAGTGGCGCCTTGACGGAGGAGCCCCTCGCGCGCCGGGCGTTTCTGCGAGGCGCGCTGGCGACGACGGCGCTTCTTCCGTTGGCAGATGCCGCGATTGGCCACCCACAGAAGCTCCCCGCCAACCCTGCCTTGACCGGCGGCCGGGTCGGTCTGGGGCTGGTCACCTACAACATCGCCAAGGACTGGGACATTCCGACGCTGATCGTCAACTGTCAGCAGACAGGGTTCGAGGCAGTCGAACTGCGGACGACCCATCGCCACGGCGTCGAACCCTCACTCAGCCAGGAGGCCCGACGCTCCGTTCGGCTCCAATTTCAGGGAACCCCGGTCCGGCTGCTCAGTCTTGGCTCGGTCGCCGAATTCCACTCGCCGGATCAGGCGGAAGTGCGACGCCAGATCGAGGATTGCAAGCAGTTTCTTCAGCTGGCCCACGACATCGGGGCACTGGGGGTCAAGGTTCGTCCCAATGGCATTCCAGCCGCCGTGCCCGAGGAGAAGACGCTTGGGCAGATCGGCAAAGCGCTGCGAGAGTGCGGCGAGACGGCGCGGAACCTCGGGGTCGAAGTCTGGGTCGAGGTGCACGGCCGTCTTTCGAGCGATCCGCGTCGAATGCGCCGAATGATGGAAGAGGCCAACCACCCGCACGTCGGCATCTGCTGGAACTCCAATCAGGAAGATCTCATCGATGGCCAGGTCCGGCCGGGCTTCGAGATGCTCCGTCCGTGGCTGCGCAACGTCCACATCAACGAACTCTGGAAGTCGGAATACCCGTGGAAGGAACTCTTCGGATTGATCAAGACGGCCGGCTACAACCGGTATATGCTGGCGGAGATTCCGGACAATCCAGACCCGGTCCGCTTGATGCGCTACTACAAAGCGCTCTGGTCGGCGTATCTCCCTTCGTGATCCGATCCGACCAGCAGAGGGCCCCGTCAACGAAAGAGATCCCGCTCCGGCGCGCGAAGCAACTGGCGAGCATTGGCCTGGCACGGTGTGTACGGGTACCCCCGGACGAGGACGGCTGGAACCCGCTCCGTCTTTCCCATCAAGAGTCCGGTCGCGGCGGCGATCTCGTCGGCCACCGCGAGGATCGTCGCGGAGAGCGGATACCCGTAATCGTCCTCTTGCCCGCGATAGTCGATGAGAGGCGCCATTCCTGCCAGTCCGATCACGGCGTTGGTCAGGCCTTCGCGCCAGGCCCGACCGAACGTATCGGTGATGATCACGGGAATCTCCGCTCCGGTCCTCTCCCGGAGCGATTGAGAGAGCTCCACAGCGGACGCGTCCGGGTCGATGGGCAGCAACGAGACCGTCTCTTCGCCCAGGACATTGGAGCGGTCGACCCCGGAGTTGGCGCAGATGAACCCGTGATGGGTCTCGGTAATGAGGAGATGATGATCCTGCCGCAGCACCGAACGAGACTCCCGCAGGATCACCTCGACCAGCCGCGCGTCGCGTTGCTGGCGCTGGGCGATCTCCCGCGCCTCTCTTGAGGGATTGACTGACCGCAGGTCGACGAGCCTGCCTTCCGCCTTCGAGACCACTTTCTGCGCGATCACCAGGATGTCCCCTGGCTTGAATGATAGCCCGGCGTTCCGCGCCGCTTCCACGATCTGGAACGCGACATCGTCGCCGGGAGAGATCTCACCGATTCCACGAATGGCCATGAACCGAATTTCGGAACTCTCCACCTTGCCTCTCCCACGCTCGACAAGCGCCCATCGTCCACCTCCCCGAAGGGCTGCTGACAATCGACTCGGTCGATTCGTTGCCAGCCGAGCTCTCCGGAAGCATCTCTTTCGGCTGAGCCTGCTCTTTCTGCTCTCTCTCCTTGTCTACCGGGCGCCCAGCGAGCAGGCAGCCTCGCTGAATGGGCTTTCCGACGGTCTGCAGGAGTTGGCCCCACACAGGCCCACCGCTGACCAGATCATTACGCAGCTTCTTAAAAGCAACAAGGAGCGGCAGTCGCAGCTCTCCTCGTATGTGGTGCCGACAACCTACCGGGTGGTCAACTCGACGGGGAAGGTCCGGGCGGAGGCGGAGGTGCGACTGCGCTACTCTCCACCGGGCATCAAGGAGTTCCAGGTTATTTCCGAGACAGGATCCTCTCTGGTCCGAGACCGCGTCTTCAAGCCGCTGATGGAGGTGGAGGCCGAGTCTGCCTCTGGACGGAATGGCGATCGCGGCGCGATCTCGCCGGCCAACTACTCCTTCTCCCTGGTCGGGGAGGAGCGGATCGACGGTTCTCACTGCTACCTTCTACAGGTCGAACCGAAACGGGTCGACAAGTATCTCTTTCAAGGAAAGATCTGGATCGACAGTAAGGATTATGCCGTCGTCCGCATCGCGGGTCAGCTCGCGAAATCGCCGTCGTTCTGGATCTCCCGCGTCGACTTTGTCCGCTCCTACCGGAGAGTCGGGACCCACTGGCTCCCGAGTCGCAACGAGTCGATCACCAGGGTCAGGATCTCCGGCCGGAATGTTTTGACAATCGACTATGGCGCCTACCAGTTTCTGTCTTCCTGAACCGGTCTCTCACTCGATCGAGCAGGCCGCCATACCGACATAATCGGGCCGGTCGGCAGGGGTCTCATGCCGATAGGCCCGCAGAATCCGGCCCCGGTGGACCAGGAAGGCGCCGGGCATCCGGAAGCCATCGCCTACCAGCTTTCCAACGCCAAAGCCGCGCAGGATCGCGCTCTCGAAGCCCCGCTTCCAGACCTGCCAGTTGAAGATCTCCGCCAGCTTGCCGCGACGCAACTGGAAGGCCTCATAGAGCTTTGCCTCCGGATCGCTGACCCGGGGCAGATCGGGATCTCCCCACCGCGCGAAGAAGTTTCGCGCCATCTCTTCACTTCCTTGATGAACGAACGCAACCTGCGTCCCTGTCGCTTCGATGGCCGGGCGGTGAGCCTTGATCTCCGCCAGGGCCTCGCGACAGAACGTTCACCCAAAATGGCGGAGAAAGACCAGGAGCACCGGAGCGCGATCCGAGATCTCTCGAAGCGTCTCTCCGGTCTGGGTTCGATATTGATCGAGAAGCAAACTCGTCTCCATCGTCAAACCTCCTTGAGGGATGGGGGTAGGGGGGGCAGCGGGGCGACAAGTCCCCTCGTGGGGTGTCGGCCGGTCGGCTTCGGACGGCTCTGCTCAGGCGGCGACCGGGTTCGGGACTCGGACAACTGCCGCCCGTGCCGGGACGGTCAGACCGTTGTAGAGCAGGAGGATCAGCGCGATCCACAGCAGATCCGAGAGAAGAAGATGCAGCAGCTGCAGCCAGATTGGGGCATGCAGCAGCAGATTGACCAGTCCGCACGAAAATTGAATGGCGACCAGGGCGATGAGAGACCGGGAAAAGATCGTTGTCCAGCGGCCGACACGCCAGAGTCGCACCACCGCCGCCGTGACCACCAGCTGTCCACTGACCAGCCCCGCGATCACCGGGTGATAGATGCGCAGCCGGACGAGGATGTGGCCGGTAGGCGAGAGGTCTGCCTGCAGCCCTTCCGCCAGCGAGGTGACGGGGAAGAGCGTTGCCCCGAGTGCGCTGATCGCGCCGCTCACCCCGACCAGCAGCGTTCCCAGCAGCGCGGCTCCTCCCAGGTAGAGCATCTTTCGCTGTCCGGAAAGGATCGGTCGCAGGTCGGATGTCGCCGCCCAGGCGGTGAGCGTCAAAAACGCGACCAGAATGAAGGTGTTGATCAGGTGCGCCGCCATCCAGTAGGCTCGCGCGACCGACTGGTTCAAGGCCACGTACTCGAAGAGGACCAACCCTGCTCCAATTAAGGCTTCAGTCAGGATAAAGAAGAACGAGAGCCCGGCGAGGCGGCGAACGGGGTGGCGCCGCTCGTAGCCTCGAAAGGCCCAGACGACCAAACCCACCACCAGGAGGAGTGCGAGACCGCTCGTCAATCGGTGCGAGAACTCGACGATCGTCGCCATGGTCTCGGTCCGCGGAACGACCTCGCCATTGCAGAGCGGCCAATGGCTGCCGCATCCGGCTCCGGATCCGCTGGCCCGGACATACGCTCCCCAGACGATCACCAGCAGGTTGTATCCCAGCACTCCCCAGGCATATCTCTGAAACCAGTTCGCCACTCGATTCTCAGCCATCTGACTCCTCCGACCATTCCGACGGACAGCCCCTCCGACCGTCCCTTGCGCCCACAGCATAGCCTGTCAGGCCGTCCAAAGGTAAGTCTCGCCTCTCCCGCGCACGGCGATCAGCGCGCGACGGGTCTCTTGCCCCCCGACGCGGCCTCCGGGGAGAGCTGGTCGAGAAAGCGGGCCGCCGCGGCACGCAGCTCCCCTCGTTCAGCCTCTTCGATCCGGCTCAGTCCGAGTACGGCCGGGCCCAGCCGCGGATTGGCCCGCAGCGTCTGCTCGTGCGCCAGCAGAAAATTCCAGTAGAGAAAGTTGAACGGGCAAGCGTCCTGCCCAGTCCGCTGCCTGGGATCGAATCGACACTCCCGGCAGTAGTCGCTCATCCGGTTGATGTAGCTGCCCGAGGCGACGTACGGCTTGGTCGCGGTTCGCCCGCCATCGGCGTTCAGCCCCATCCCAATCACATTGGGGAGGACGACCCATTCGAAGGCGTCGAGGTAGAGCGCCATGAACCAGTCGGAGACCTCGCTCGGCGTGATTCCGCTCAGCAGACAAAAATTGCAGAGCACCATCAATCGTTCGATGTGATGGCTGTATCCATCCGCCAGCACCCGCTCAATCACGTGGCGAAGGCAGTTCATCTCGGTCTTGCCGCTCCAGAAGAACTCGGGGAGCGGGCGCTCCGCCTGCCAGGAGTTGGCCTGCTTGAGGTCCGGCATCTGCTGCCAGTACTGCCAGTAGATGTACTCGCGCCAGCCCAGGATCTGGCGGATGAAACCCTCGACCGAGTGGATCGGCGCCTCCCCCCGTCTGTAGGCCGCTTCCGCGGCGCGGATCGTCTCCAGCGGATCGAGCAGGCCGAGATTGAGGTACGGGGAGAGCAGCGAGTGGAAGAGGCTGGCCGAGCGCGTCGTCATCGCGTCTTCATAAGGCCCAAAGTCCCGCAACCGCTCCGCGATGAAGCAGTCGAGCGCCTCTTGTGCCTGCTGGTGCGTCACCGCCCAGCGGAACGCGCGGGCGCTTCCGTACCCCGGCAAGGCCTCGCCCGCCCCCTCCACCTCCGTGATCACCGTGCGGGTGATCTCATCCGGTTCCCACCCCTGCGGCGAGGGCAGGTCGATCCGCTTGGGCAGTGGCTTGCGGTTCAACTCGTCGTAGTTCCACTCTCCGCCGGCAGGATCTCCCTCCCCGTCGATCAGCACCTCGAAGTGTCGCCGCATCGCCCGGTAGAACGTCTCCATGACGACCCGCTTCCCGGAGGATGCGCGCGGGACCGGATTGTATCGCTCCGACAGAAATTGGCTGTTGGGAAGGATGGTCAGGGAAGCTGACGACCTGTTCGATTCGGCGAGAAGGTGGGGGAGGACATCCGTCTGGAAGCGGCGGGCCGCCATTTCACTCGCCGCCATCGTCATCAATCGCGTCGGACGGATTCGCGCGAGGTGGTCGACCATCCCGGCACGAATCGACTCGGTACGGATGTAATCAACCTGATAGCCCGCCTCGCGCAGGTTCTGCGCGTAATGCCTCATCGCGCTCAGGACGAAGACCCGCTTCTGCTGGTGATAGGGGTAGCGGGTCAGCCGGGAGACTGACTCGATCATCAAGACCCGCACGCCGCTCCGCCCGGCTTCCTGTTCAGCGGCGATGAGGGCGGGGTGAGCCCGCAGGAGCTGATCTCCCGGAATCCAGACAGAGACTATCGATTCGGGCATGGCTCACCACTCGCTCTCATTGACGATCCGGGCTCTCTGTTCGCTACTGACGAACGACAGCGGCTACAGCTCACGCGGACTGGTGTACTGCTCGTAGTGGCGGAAGGGCTCGACGCCGCGCACGAAGTCGTAGCGTGTCTCGGGAGAACGCTCCTCCAGCTTGACCACCTCGACGGCCTCGATCAGCAGTCGGTCAAAGCTCTCGAGCGGACTACCATTCCGCAGGCAGGCCTGGACGTGCGTCTTGACCACCTGGTCGACCTTGGCGCGCTGCTCCGTCGACAATTTGTTGAGCATCTTCAGTGTCTGATCCGATATTTTGTTTGTGATCATCTTCTTCCTTCTCCTCTCTTCTCCAACCATCAGGTGTGTATGGCCATCAACCCACTCTTCAGTCCCGGCTCTCTCGACAGCTCGCTGAGTGGGCCATTCAACCAATTACCGGGAATCCCACCCCGTCCCAAACCGGTAATCATAGCATTAACGACCGAGCAATCGCGCTATCTGAATCAAAACAATTTCAATACGCTCAAAGATTTGCGAAATGGTTACGATTCTCCCACTTCTCTATCCGTCCAGAAGAGCCGCGGCCGAGAATCGATCGTTCAGCGGCCACGCAGCGATCCAAGTCCGCCATCGATGCCGAGAATCTGGCCGGTCACCCAGGATTGCGCCGGGTCGAGAAGCCAGGCGAGGCCGGAGGCGACATCCTCCGGTTCTCCAATTCGGCATTACGGCCATCCATTCGCCCACATCGGTGACACCTGGCCGTTTGGCGATGATTACGCCTGCGTATGCGTCACCGTTTTTCATCTGATTGCGTAGCTGTTGAAAGTAGCCGTGCCACGAGTGTGCCTTGCGGTCTTTCACCTCGATCACGACACCGGGCCAACCGGTGATATCTCCAATGTCTTTGTGCGTACCTGCTTGGATACGGTCGGCGTGAATGCCTTTGGTGCGTAGCCAATTGGCTACTGCACGTTCGGCAGCGTGGCCTTTACGCTTCTGCGGGCTGGTCACGCAACATTTCCTTTCCGTCCACCATGTGTAGGCAGTTCAGGTAGCCGATGGCATCGATTAGCGAATCCTCGTGCATCTTTTCAATGTCCAACGATTTCATGAGGCGCGCCAACTTTACACAGACCATGTAAAGCACGGCCTCCTGCACGGTCAGGTTGTATTTGTAGTTGGTGAGAACGCTGAACAGGCGGCGTACGTGGTTGTAATCGTCCCACGGGTGGCCGTATTGCTCTTGGCGTGGTCCGTTCGTTAGTTGCCAGGCGACGTATGCGGCATCGCCCGGGTCGGGCCGGTTCATTCGGTCAACCACAGGTACATGGCAGCTGCACCAATCCAGAAGCCGATGCCCATGCCAACGATGAATTCAGCCATTTATCCTCCGGTAAGTGGTCCAGTTGTCCCAACCATAGCGGCTGGATATGTGTTGTGCTACCTGCAGGTTGGTTACGGGGTTGAGCAGGTCGGTGCAGTCGGTGACCATGCCTTGGGTTTGTAGGTAGCCGCGTGGCCAATATTGGTTGCTGGTGCACCAATAGTCGTTGATTTGCATCAGGCCAAACGAATGGCCTTTGTCCCCGATGGCTTCAGGCAGGCAGCCTGACTCGAGCTCCATGACCTGCAGCACGATCCACAGGTCGTCCCAGACATACCCTGCGTCTTGGGCCGCATCGGCCCACATCGCGCATCCTGGGCCCGTCCAGGCGGGTCTGGGGGGCATTGTGGTTGCAGTCTGGGGAATGTCACCCTCCACCGACAAAGGGGAGAAAGCAGTGGAGGGTGACACCAAACCCCAGGTGTCAGTTTCGGGATTGCTATCAATGCCTAGCGATACGCCCATGACCAGGGCTGCGGCACCTGCGATGATTGACCAAGGGTTCATGCTGCGCCCTCCGGTGCGGGGCCGCCTTCTTCCCATGAAAGGTGCTCGAGCAGGCATCTGGTGCTCCATCCATCCACGGGGGTTTGTCGGGTCTGAAGCCATGCGTATTGAACGCGGCCGGTGTCCAGTGATCGGACGACTTCCAGTTTATAGACCTGGCCTGTGTCCGGGTTGTACCCGGTCAAGACCTCGAATGTGCTTACGGGTGTAGTCATGTTGGCCGCCTCCAAACGGGTGATTTGACCTTAGCGCCTTTTTCGTGGCTTGTGTGGTATTTGCAACTTTTCTATTTTTCGCACCATTCCCCACGGAATCATTAGCACGTTGTCCACCCCGTTGTCGTCGGTCTGGGTCTGAATCAGGATGGCGTGGCGCTTGGCCTTGATAAGCATCCCGATGCTGATACATACCAATGGTGCATCGTCAAGCTCTGCGAGCTCCCGCCATTCGTTGTTGTCCAGGCTGTGCGCGTCGTGCCACGTCACCCGGACAATTGGTTGGTCTAGTCGAGCCATACCACGTACTCGGCTGCCACCCGGCCTTTGGCCGGATCGATGAAGTGCAGGCGCTGTGAGGGTATGCCTGTTGCTGCGACGAATTC
>JBEIJP010000054.1:0-10182 GCA_040380245.1 Acidobacteriota bacterium
CACACCATACACCACACAGCCGAGACGGGGAAGCAGAATATCGTCCAGGGGCAAACTAGCCGGCGCCTCTCATCAACTGGTGGACATGGCTGCGGACCGTCTCTCCGAGGGTCGCCAGGTTGTAGCCACCCTCCAGGCAGGAGACGAGGCGGCCCTCGGCGCTGGTCGAGGCCGCTTCGAGAAGAAGCCGGGTCAGCTGTCGATAGGTGTCGTCGGTGAGCCGCAACGATCCGAGCGGGTCCGATTCGTGCCCGTCAAAGCCGGCGGAGACCAGCAGGAGGTCTGGAGAGAAACTGGTGAGAATGCGGCTCAGTCCACGCTCGAAGAGGCGCAGGTAGTCTTCACCGGATGTCCCCGCCTCGACAGGGACATTGAGCGTCATCCCTTCGCCGGCGCGGACTCCCCGCTCGTAAGCGGCGCCGGTCCCCGGGTACCACGGGTACTGATGGAGGCTGTAGAAGAAGACCGACGGGTCGTCGTAGAAGATCTCCTGGGTTCCATTCCCGTGGTGAACGTCGAAATCGACGATCAGGACGCGACGGATGCGATCGGGATAGGTGGCCTGGGCGTAACGCGCGGCGATGGCGACGTTGTTGTAGAGGCAGAAGCCCATTGGCGTTCCTCGTCTCGCGTGATGGCCCGGTGGGCGGCAGGCGACAAAGGCGGAGTCGAGGGTTCTGCTCATCACCGCGTCAACGGCCAGGCAGGCTCCACCGGCGGCCAGGCAGGCCGCCTCGTTCGACCGTGCCGAGAGAAGGGTGTCGGCGTCGAGGGCCACCTGATCCTCGAAAGCGGCGGCGTGACATGCTCGTTCGACTCGCAGAAGGGAGGTCTCGGTGTGGCAACGCAGCAGGTCTTCCCGATGGGCGGCCCGGGGGGCCAGTCTCTCCAGCCCCGACCAGAGGTCCGTCTCGGCACGCAGCCGCCCCAGAATCGCCAGATAGCGCTCGACCCGCTCCGGATGGTCTCCAGGGTCGTGTCGTAGGTAATCGTCACTATGGATCAATCCTGTAGCTGCCATCGTCTGCTCCATGTCTTGATGAGGTCGGATCGTCCGGGTTGAGTCTTTGGGATGGTACGTGGGATCCCTCCCCGGCGCAATCTCATTCCCGATAGAGCTTGACCACCCCGGCTGTTCCGTGAATCCATCCTGGGTCTTTCTGCCGCCTGACACGAAACGCCAGCTCCCGGTTTTGGAACGAGGACAATTGAGTCCTCGGGTCAGGATCGGGGTGAAAAATTTGCCGCCGATCAAGAAAATTCTGGAAGATCGAGCCAATTCGGTTTGATACGTAATTGTCCGGTAGACTTCGTTGCCGGAGGTTGGAGCGGGCTGTCCTTGGCTTTGGCACCAAGTCGAGCGGCAGTCCCGCTCCAGCTTACTACCTCCCATCTACCCCGACTGAGACTGGCTGCCCCATCAAATTCGAAAGCGTCATTTTCAATATTGCCGGAGGAGGCGAACAGGTCTCTCCAGCAGGGGGGCTGGGGGGGGGCTTGGTTGATCAGCGCGCTTCCGGAAACCGCGCCTTGAAATCGGTGGACGTCTCGCGCAGAGAGAGCCAGGAAAAGAAGAGATCCGGAGTCTGCAGCCAGATCGTCAACCACTGCGCAATTTCCTGATAGAGGGTGGCGGAAGGGGAAGAGCCCGCTTGAATGGCCTGTGCTTCGGCGTACTGCCGGGCGCGCCGCGCGGTCTGACGGGCATAGCGGATCCCGGTTCGATCCCCTGCCGCCTGAAACTGGCGCCAGTGCCGATCCAGAAAGACGAGGGTCTCTTTCGTTTCCGGCAAGCTCGAGGGCGCAGCCCGACCGGCGACGAGCTCCTCGTACCGGTCGAGGGGGTGGCCAGTGGCGCCGTCTGGACCGCGCGCGAGCAGGGCATCGAACCGAACAGGAAGGTCTTCCGAGAGGAGCACCTGAGCAATCTCGGCCGGAGACATGGCTCCTCCCTCGCCGAAGGTTGTCAGCAGCGCCTTCTGGATCAACGCGAGTTCGCGAGTCGTCACTTCGCCCATCGCCTCTTGGTCATAGACGGCGAGAATCAGGTCGCGACGGGTGGAGGGTCTGCCAGCTTCCCCGGCCATGCTTCCCCTTGCGGTGCGTCCCCAGGTCAGCGTGAACCGACCGGGGCCGCGGTTCCGGAACGACTGGAGGCTTGTACGCTCTGGATGAAGATCTCGTTGAGCGAGGGAGCGACCAGCTCGTATCGAGAGATCTGATGGTTGCTGTCGAGGAGATGGCGCAACAGTTTTTGTGGATCGGCACCCTCCGCGAGCGTCACGGCCAAGTGGTCGCGACGGAGCTCGACCTGGGTGACATCCGGGGACGAACGAAGGACCTCTTCTAACCCTTCTTCACTGTCGATCGCCAAATAGCGCCATCCGGCATTCCGTTTGATCTCCCGAATCGACCCACTGAGCAGACGCCTGCCGCGATTGATCAGGCAGATCTCGTCACACATCTCCTCGGCCTGCTCCATCAAGTGGGTGGAGAAGATGATCGTCTTCTTTTGCTGCCGCAGGTCGCGGACGATCTCCTTGAGCAGGACGACGTTGATCGGGTCGAGTCCGGAAAATGGCTCGTCGAGAATGACCAGATCCGGCTCATGGAGAATGGTCGAGACGAACTGGATCTTCTGCTGCATCCCTTTGGAGAGCTCTTCCCACTTTCGATTCTTCCACTCGGTCATCTCGACGCGAGCGAGCCAGTGGTCGATGCGGGACGAGGCCGTGTCATGCGGGATCCCCTTCAGCTCGGCGAAAAAAGCGAGTTGCTCTCCGACCTTCATTCGTTTATAAAGCCCCCGGTCCTCTGGCAGGTAGCCGATGTGGGGTTGAAGGTCAGGGGTCATCCGTTTTCCGAAGAGGTGGACTTCGCCTGTATCCGGCATGGTGATGTTGACGATCATCCGGATGGTCGTCGATTTGCCCGCGCCGTTGGGGCCCAGGAGGCCAAAGATCGTTCCCGCGGGCACTTCCAGCGAGAGATCGTTGACCGCGACGAAATCGCCATAGCGCTTGGTGACGTGTTGAACTGAAATGGCACTTGTCATGGGTGATTGGCTCTCTCTCCAGGTTCCAGTCGTCCACGGATCAGGTCTGACGGGGAGACGCTGTCTGGGGACCGATGCGCCGAGCGGGGGCCATCCACTGATTCGCTCGGGTAATTCGCACGGCCGATTCGCACGGATGATTCGCTCGGGAAACTAATTCACTTTACCCTGATGTCACCGGGAAGGCAATTGGAGTCCAGAGTGCCGGCGGCGGCAGGGATCACGCCCGGGAAGATTCCTCACTCCGATTCCGGCACAAGGCCATTCCAGGTTTCTTTCGATCACTTGAGATCCGTATAATCATTGGCGATGTGGCATTTAACCCTTCATCCGGCGGTTTGGGTCAAGACGCTCCTCCTGCTCCTCGTGGAGGCGGGGATCATCTTTTCGGCCGTCATTCTCGGATTATGGCTCCGCTATGAAGAGGACTACACGCGGATCCTCTTCGTGCAACGTGGCATCTACAAGATTGCGATGACCACGATGGTCAGCCAGTTCATCTTCTACCTCTACTCCCTCTACGACATTTCGAAGCCACGAATCCGACGGGAGCTCCTCCTCGATCTCTTCCAAGCTGTCAGCACGGTTCTGGTCGTGCTCGGGATCGTCTTCGTGCTTCGGCCAACCTTGTTGATCGGGTACGAAGAGGTCATTCCGGGAGGAGCGAAGATCCGCTTCGGCAACCGGGTTCCCCTGCTGGCGATGGTCACCGCGTTGACCCTCATGATGCTCTGGCGATTGGCCATACATTGGTTGCTCCGTCATCCCAAATTGGGAGAGCGTCTGGTGATCATCGGGACGGATCGTCTCGCCTCGGATGTCGCCAGCGAGGCGATGGCGCGGGCCGATCTTGGCTACAAGGTGGTCGGTTTTGTCGCAGAGCGGGAGCCGTCGACGGTCGTTCGGGAGTTGCCGGTGCCGGTGCTCGGAACGGTGGCAACGTTGGATCAGCTGGTCCGTGAGTATCGAATCGACCGGGTGGTGGTCGCACTGGAAGATCGTCGCGGCCATCTGCCGGTCGATCAGCTGCTGCGGATTCGCCTGGAAGGCAAGGCCTTTATCGAAGAGGGAACCTCTCTCTACGAGCGATTGACGGGACGGATCAATGTTCGGATGCTGCGGCCCAGCTGGTTGATCTTCTCCGGCGGAGGGAGGCGGACCAACTTCTGGCACACGCTTCGTCGGTTGTTCAATATTGGGTTGGCACTGGTCGGATTGCTGCTGACCTGGCCGGTGATGATCCTGGTGGCGATCGCCATCAAGCTCGATTCGCGCGGGCCCGTCTTCTACTCGCAGGAGCGCGTCGGACAGCACGACGAGATCTTTCGGATGCACAAGTTCCGGTCGATGGTCATCGATGCCGAGGAAGGGAGTGGGCCGCAATGGGCGCAGTCGCGAGACCCACGCATCACCCGAGTTGGACGATTTCTCCGCAAGACCCGGCTCGACGAGCTGCCTCAGTTCCTGAATGTGCTGCGTGGGGAGATGAGCTTTGTTGGACCGCGCGCCGAACGCCCCTACTTTGTCGACCAGCTCAACCAGCAGATCCCCTTCTACTCGCAGCGCCACCTGGTCGAGCCGGGGCTGACGGGATGGGCTCAGGTCAACTACGGGTATGGGGCCTCGGTCGAGGACGCGATTGAAAAGTTGCAGTACGACCTTTACTACATCAAGAATGTCTCGCTCCTCTTCGACATCTGGATTCTCTTCAAATCGATTCGGATCGTCCTGTTTGGCTACGGGCGGTGAGGGCGATGTGGGGATGGGACGCGGCCGGCTAACCTGTAAGGAGGAAGGGCGAAGATGGATCAACTCCCCGACTATCGCAGAGAATTTCCGATTCTCGAATCGACGACCTACCTGATCAACCACTCGTTGGGGGCGATGCCGCGCGGGGTGGAAGAGCGGATGGCGGCCTTTACCAGGATGTGGGGAGAGCGGGGAATCCGCTCCTGGGGAGAGGGCTGGTGGGAGATGCCGCTGACCGTTGGCAATCGGCTGGCGCGCATTATGGGGGCTCCGGAAGGGTCTGTCGTCATGCACCCCAACGTTTCGGTCTGCCAGTCGCTGCTTCTCTCCGCGTTCGACCTGCGGGGGAGGCGGAACAAGATCGTCTACGAGGCGCTCAACTTCCCCTCGGTCAAGTATGTCTATCAGCGGCACGCGGCGGAGGCCGGCGCAGAGATCGTCGAGGTCCCGAGCGACGATGGCATCGTTGTGGAGACGCAGCGGATGGTCGAGGCGATCGACGAGGAGACGCTGCTCGTCCCGATCTCGCACGTCCTCTTTCGGAGTGGGTACCTGCAGGAGGTGGCGGCGATCGTCGAGAAGGCCCATCGGGTCGGCGCGCTGGTCGTGCTCGACGTCTACCAGTCGGTCGGGACGGTCCCGTTCGACCTGACCGCCCTGGGGGTCGATTTCGCGACCGGTGGATCGGTCAAGTGGTTGTGTGGGGGGCCTGGCGCCGGGTTTCTCTACGTCCGTCCAGACCTCGTCTCGCGGCTGGCCCCGGCGGCGACCGGCTGGGCGGCCCACCGCGATCCATTCGCCTTCGCCGAGACGATCGAATACGCGCCCGACCATCACCGGTTCCTCAATGGCACCCCGGCCATTCCCGCCCTCTATGCGGCAGAGCCGGGCTATGCGCTGATCGAGGAGGTCGGCGTCCCGCGCATCCGCGAGCGCTCGATCGAGTTGACGACCTACCTCATCTCCCTGGGAGAGGCGCGGGGCTGGCGTCTCCGCTCCCCGCGCGCGCCGGAAGCGCGCGGCGGCTCGGTCATCTTCGATCTGCCGCAAGCCGACCAGGTAGTGCGTCTCCTCGCCGAGCGCCAGATCCTCGTCGACTATCGCCCGGGCGCGGGGATGCGCGTCGGCCCCCATTTTTTCAATACCCGGGAAGAGATTGCGACACTGGTCGAGGCGATCGACGCGATTCATGCCGGGCCCCTGGCGAAGGCCGGCCACGCGCTCTGAGCTGGCGAGGCGCGCGAGGAACAGATGATGAGAGAGCAGGAGGAGAGGACGATGGAAATGGAAGAGGACGAGAAGGTTGTCAAATCGGAGGAGGAGTGGCGAGCCCTCCTCACCCCGGAACAGTACTGGGTTGTCCGCCAGAAGGGGACAGAGCGGCCCTTTACGGGAGCGCTTCTTGATCAGCACGCGACGGGGACCTACCTCTGTGTCGCCTGTGGAGAGCAGCTCTTCAGCTCTGAGCATAAGTACGATTCTGGAAGCGGCTGGCCCAGCTTCTGGCAGCCGATCGGGGAGGAGAACGTCGAATACCACCAGGACGTCAGCCTGATGATGCGGCGGGTTGAGATCACCTGCCACCGCTGCGGCGCGCATCTGGGCCATGTCTTCGAGGACGGGCCCAAGCCGACGGGCCTGCGCTACTGCGTCAACTCGGCTTCACTGCAGTTTCGCGAAGCGGAATGACACCGGCGCAGCCGGCGCTCCGCAAATCTGCCCGCGGTTTGACCACACGGAAAACGGGTTGCTATGATGCGGGTTTACGTCTCGCATCCGGCGCTCCTCCGTGGAACTTCCAGGCAGAGGGCGTGTCAATTCAATCGTCCCTTCCCCTGGCTCCCTGTCGGCTTCGATGGTGGGCAGAGGGCAGGGGAGAGATTCTCAGCAAGTGGGTAAGGAGAGGTGACAGCGCAATGGCAGCAGGAACCATGACTTTTGGAATCATCAAGCCGGACGCCGTCCGGGCCGGCAATATTGGAAATATCCTCCAGCGGATCACCGACCACGGGTTCAAGATCCGGGCGATGAAGTTGATGTTAATGAGCCGCGGAGTCGCTGAGGGCTTCTACGCCGTGCACCGTGAGCGCCCCTTCTTCGGGGAGTTGGTCGACTTCATGACCAGCGGTCCCTGTGTGGTCATGGCCCTCGAGAAGGAGAACGCCGTGCCAGCCTGGCGCGATCTGATGGGACCGACCGATTCGACCAAGGCGCCGAAGGGCACGATTCGCGGCGACTTCGGGACGAGCGTTGGCGAGAATGCCAGCCACGGCTCCGATTCCGAGGAGAACGCCCAGATCGAGCTCCACTACTTCTTCAACGCCACAGAGTTCTGCTAGGCCGAATGGGGGGAGCCCTCACGGGGGAGGGAAGGGGATGGTCGCACTCGGGAAGATCCTGCTGCTGGGTGGGCTTGGGCTGGTCGTGGTGGGAGGTCTCCTTCTCCTGATCGGGAAGGGGGTCCTCCCGGCTCCTCCCGTCTCCTGGCGACCTGGACAGTTGCCCGGAGACTGGCGGTGGCAATCGCCCTCCGGATCCGTCCGGATCTATGTTCCGCTCGGGACATCGCTGCTGCTCAGTCTCCTGCTCTCGTTCCTCTGGTGGCTCTTCTCCCGGCGATCCTGACATGGCCCGGGCGTTCAGGAAGAGACGGTGCACATGGCGATTCTCGAAGCGAGACAAGTGACGCGGGAGTACCGGATGAAGGCAGAGACGGTCCGGGCGTTGTCGGGCGTCTCCATCGCGATCGAGCCGGGCGAGTTCGTCGCGATTCTTGGCACGAGCGGCTCCGGGAAATCGACTCTGCTCCACCTGCTTGGCGGGCTCGACCGACCGACGAGCGGGGAGATCCTCTTTGACGGGCGGAGCCTCGGGCCGCTCACCTCGCGCGAAATGGCAGCCTACCGCCTCGCGAGCGTCGGGATGATCTTTCAGAGCTTTCACCTTCTCCCGACGATGACGGCACGCGAGAACGTCATGCTCGCCCTCGCCTTCGCGGGCACCTCGCGCCGCGAGCGCCACCAGCGCGCCGCGGAGCTGCTCGACCGGGTCGGGCTCTCCCATCGTCTCGATCACCTTCCTTCGGAACTCTCCGGGGGAGAGCAGCAGCGGGTCTCGATCGCGCGCGCCCTCGCCAATCGTCCTCAGGTCCTCCTCGCCGATGAGCCGACCGGCAACCTCGACAGCCGCCGCGCGGCGGACATCCTCGATCTGCTGGCGACGCTCTGCCGCGAGGAGAAGATGGCCGTTCTCCTCGTCACCCACGATGAAGCGCTGGCGTCTGCCTACGCTTCCCGCGTCATCCGATTGCGGGATGGCGAGGTCGTCCCGGGAGGTGAGTCACGATGAAGTTCTCCGATCTCCTGGCCCTTGCCTGGCGCAATCTCCGGCAAGCCAAATTGCGCACGGCGTTGACGACCATCGGGGTTGTCGTTGGCGTTGGCGCGGTGGTGACGATGGTCAGCTTCGGGATTGGCCTGCAGGAGAATCTGCTCCGTGACGCCTTCACCCGGATCGACTTCTTCACCACGATCACCGTTCTCGGACCGGCCGCCGACACCTTTCTATCAGCTTCGGAAGAGGGACGGGGCGAAGAAGGGGCCGATAGGTCCGCCGCTCCGCCGCCGCCGGTCCTCGATGACGAGGCACTGGAGGGGTTGCGACGCCTGCCGGGTGTTCGGGCTGTCCATCCCCAGATCCGTTTTGAAGCCTATGTCCGCTTCGAGGAGAAGACGCGTCGGATCGGCATGGGGGCGGCCCCGATCGATGTCACTGCCAACCCCCGTTTTGAAGAGCGGCTCGCGGGACGCCATTTTTCGAGGGAGGAGGCAAGGGAGGCGATCGTCACCGAACGGTTTCTGCGCCGCCTCCGGGCGCCTTCTGGCAAGGGGCCCCCTGCCGAGCGTCGCGGCCCCTTCGTTGCGCCGCCCGAGCAGAGCCTCGTCGAGCGCCAGCGCCTTGCCCAGTCCGTCATCGGCCAGACCCTGACCATCCTGACCCTCCCGCTCGACGAGGCCCCTGCTGGAGGGGAGTTCGACTTCAGCCCCCGGATGCCTCCTCGCGGAGAGGCGGCTCCGGCAGATGGCGAGGCCCTCGATCGGCTCGCCCGAGAGGAGTTCACCATTGTTGGGGTTCTGCCAACCGCGGAAGGGGTCGATCTTCCCTTTGCCGGGAATCAGTTGGTCTACCTCCCGCTCCCGATCGTCAAACGACTCGCGGAGCGACAGCAGGATCCACTCCAGCAGATGGCGGAGATGCTCACCGGCCGCTCCGGGTATGGCAGCGCCGAGGTCCGTGTCGGTGACCTCTCGCAGGTTGAGGCCGTCCAGAACGAGATCGGTCGTCTCGGATTCCGCTATCTCAGCCTTGGCAACCGCCTTGAGGAGGTGAAGCGGGTCTTCCTGATCGTCAATGCCAGCCTCGCCCTCATCGGAGGCCTCGCGCTCCTGGTCGCCTCGTTCGGCATCTCCAACACCATGATCATGTCGATTCGGGAGCGCACGCGCGAGATCGGCCTCATGAAGGCGATCGGCGGCACTGATGGCGAGATCATGCGCATCTTTCTCCTCGAGGCTGGGTTGATCGGGACTCTCGGGGGCATCCTCGGGCTGGCCTGTGGCTGGACCATCGACCGCGTCGCCAATCTGCTTGCCAATCGCTGGATCGGCCAGCAGGTCGGTGGCGCCATCCGCCAGGTCGAGTTCTTTTCGATCCCCTGGTACCTCTGGGGCGGCGCCCTCGCCTTTGCCGTCCTGATCAGCCTGCTCGCCGCCCTTTATCCGGCTCTGCGTGCCGCCCGCATCGATCCGATCCGCGCCCTGCGCTCCGACTGATCCTCCTCCTCTTCACGGATGACAGCTCCGCGGCGAGGTCGGTCAGATTCTCTTTCCGCCTGATCACCGCCGCGTCACACGCTGGCAACCTCCGGGTCAGTCGTGTTGAGGTGGATTGCGTCCGGGTTGAAGTCGGTCTATCATCGGTACCTATGGAGAGCAACGAACTGCAATCGATGATGGGGCGGATCTCAATCGAGGGGATACGCGGAGCGGCGGAAGTGGTCTATCGCTATCTCGCGCCGACCCCTCTGCTCAACTGGCCGCTGCTCGACCTGGAGGCTGGGCTGCGGATCTTTCTCAAGCACGAGAACCACCTGCCGACCGGCGCCTTCAAGGTCCGTGGTGGCCTCAACTATATGTCCCGTTTCGTCACGGCCCAGTCCGGGCGTCGCGACGGAGGCGGAGTCATCACGGCGACGCGCGGCAACCACGGCCAGTCGATCGCGCTCGCGGCTCAACTTTTCGGAGTCTCGGCGACGATTGTCGTGCCAGAGGGGAACAACCCGGAGAAGAACGCGGCGATGCGGGGCTACGGCGCACGGG
>JBEIJP010000055.1:0-10118 GCA_040380245.1 Acidobacteriota bacterium
GTAATTGCTTTCATAGGCCGCGGTAATCCCGCTGGCCTCCGCTTCGGTCAGTTGTCCTTTGCGGATCTGTCGCTGCAGCAGGGTCGCGAAGCTCTCCTGCAAAAACTCCTTGCGATATTCGGCGAAGGAGAGCATATCCCCGACCTGTGACCCCGCGACCAGTCGACTGATATGGTAATCCCCGTGTTCGGCGATGATGACGTGTGCCTCGTTGGTCGTCCCGAAGAGGTTATGGAAGTTGCCCATGACCTCCTGATAAGCCCCGACCAGCATGAGGGCCAGGTAGTACGGGCGATTGTCCTTGAGATCGTGAACCTCGAGAACCTCTTTGACATCGTGCAGGTCGACGAAGCGGTCGACCACTCCGTCCGAATCACAGGTGATGTCGACGAGGGTCGCGGTGTCGGTCGGAATCTCATTGAGCCGATCGATCGGGATGATGGGAAAGAGCTGGTCGATGGCCCAGTGATCCGGGACTGACCGGAAGACGGAGAAGTTGCAGAGATATTTCGCCGAGAGGAGTTTGCGAAGATCGTCAAACTCCTCCGACTTCAACTGAGAGTGGCGCGCGAAATTGTTCGCCTTGTCACAGATCTCCCAGAAGAGCACTTCCCCCTTGGCGCGTTCCTCCAGACTGATGAACCCGAGATCGAAGAGCGTGAAGAGTTCTTCCTTCTGCTCGAGGGCGTCGTGGTAGTACTCGAGGAAGTTCTTCGAGTTCAGGTTCCGGTAGAGGTCATGCAGCTCCTTGATCACCGGCGCCTTGTCTTCGGAGATCGGCAGATTGTGGATCCCCTGGACCGTCTCGATCTCATCGACGATGTTGGTGATCAGCATCGCGTGATAGGCGACCAGCACCCGGCCGGATTCGGTGATCACGTTCGGCTCGGGGACGTTCTCCTCCCGACAGACGCTCTTGATCGTGTAGACCACATCGTTGGCGAACTCCTGCAGGGTGTAGTTGGCCGACGATTCGAAGCTCGTCTTGCTGCCATCGTAGTCGACGCCCACCCCACCGCCAACGTTGAGGTGGTCAACGTCGATGCCCATCTTGCGAATCTTGGCGTAGACCCGGGCCGACTCCTTGACGCCCGATTTGACCCGCTTGATCTGGGTGATCTGGGAGCCGATGTGGAAGTGCAGGACCCGGAGCATGTCGATCATGCCGGCGTCGCGTAGCAGCTTGACGGCCTGCAACAGCTCTGAGGTTGTCAGGCCAAATTTGGACTGCTCTCCCCCGGACTTCTCCCAGCGGCCGGAGCCACGCGTGTAGAGGCGGACCCGGAGGCCAATCATCGGCCGGATCCCGGTGGCGCGTGTCTTCTCGATGACCTTGCCGAGCTCGTTGAGCTTCTCGATGACGATGACCACGTTCTTGCCGATCTGCTTGCCCAGGAAGGCCAGATCGATGAAGCTGTCATCTTTGAATCCATTGCAGACCAGCAGAGACTCCGGAGACTGCTCCATGGCAATCGCCGCGTAGAGCTCCGGTTTGCTGCCTGCCTCCAGGCCGTAGTGATACTTGGTCGCCTCTTCGAGGTAGGCCTCGATCACCTGCCGACGCTGGTTGACTTTCATCGGGAAGACCGCCAGATGATTGCCGTGGTAGTCAAACTCCTTCATCGCTTGCTGGAAGGAGTGGTTCATCTTCCGAACCTGACTGGCAAAGATTTGGGGAAAGCGGAGCAGCAGGGGAAGCTTGACGCGTTTGGCGAGCAGGTCGTCGACCAGTCTCTTGATATCGACAAAGCGGGGATCCCCATCGGCGGGCCGCGCGATGAGATGTCCCTGCGAATTGATGGAAAAATATCCGGCGCCCCAGTTCTCGATGCCGTATGTTTGCGCGACCTCAGCAATGGCTGACTTCATCTTTGCCTGTTCAATTACCTCCATCGGATGAATTGTTCGTCTAGTCGATCGGTTGATTGATCGTCGGGGAATCTGCTCACGGAGCCGTCCACAGGGAGTGCTTCCAGGGGGAGAGCAGAAGAAGACCTGCTCAGCCAGACCATTACCAGCGAAAGATCGCGTCGGGAAGGCGGACTGAGTGGCACAGACGTGACGGGGGAAGATCTCCCGGCTCTCAAAGTAATGTTGGACAATACCAGATTGACTGGGGCCTGTCAAAAATTATTTTCAACAGGCAGACGAGAAGAAAAGTATAACAAAATGAGTCACTTAGCCATCCTGCTCGAAGCGGGTGCCGGGTGGATGTGGCCGCGGGGGAACGGTTCCCGGAAGGACGTGCGGCCTCTCGAGGCAGGCGATGAGTTTACGGGGAGGCGGGAAGCATGTTGCGGATGGCGGCGATCCGCCAGCGCGCCTCGGTTTTCTCGGTTTTTTGGACGAGAAGGCTCGTCCACATCTGACGCGGCGAGGCGCCATCGCGTGGGGTGAGGGTATAACGCCCATCGACGAGGGCGATCTCTGGGGAGAGAAAGCGGATCTGGGTGATGGAGATCGTCCGGGTTCCGTTGTTTTGGCGGGAGCTGGCCAGGGTTCCGGCGACGACTGCCTCGCGTCCCTGCCGCCATTCTCCCGAAGAGACGAGATGGTCGGCGTCGGGAGTGAAGAGGCGCGCGGTCGCGATTGGATCGGCCTTTTCACGGGCGGCCACGTAGTCCTGCACGAGCTGGCGGATAGCGGGCTCCTCTCGCTCGGCGGGAGGAGGGGCCGGGGACTCTCGACGAGAGTCGGGCAGCCAGAGGAAGAGGGCGCTGAGCAGGGGAAGAAGGATCCAGGAGAGGGGTTGTCGCATGGGGGAGCCTTTCGTCTTTCTCACAAAGGGTCAGGAAGAGAGGGGAGAGATCTCCTGTTGTTCGTCTTTCTGCCAGAGGCGGCGGATGGCCAGGACCTCCTCGGCCAGGGCGAGCAGGGAAGGGCGGAGATGCGGTCCGCGGTCGAGCCCGTCCGGCGACGGATAGCGCTCCGGCAGACGGAGTGGGACTTCGGGGTCTCTCTCCATACGGGGAACGCGCGTGATCAGTTGATAGAGATGGAATTCCGGATGACCGAGCACTTTTTTCGACTGCTGCAGGCTGCGCCCAAGCGCGGGATCAAGCTCGCTGATTGCGTTGAGAAGGGCGCTGCAGAGAAAGGTTGCGCAGAAGACGGTCTTGCCGGTGGGGTGATTGGGATCGCAGCCCGCGCTGCCCATGACGCGGCACGTGGGCGGGCAGCAGTCCGTGCCCTGTCGATGGCAGCGCGCGCAGATCTCTTGGACGCCCGATTCGGCAAAGAAGGTGTCGAGCCGCTGAATCAGTTCGTTCCGGCTGAGCAACGGCGCAGACAGGCCCGCAGAGGAGTGGGGAGAGGCGGGCGATCGACGCTCAGCCCGCGCGCAGGGGCGACAGAGCCATCTCTCCGCGGCGACCTGCAGATCGAAGCGGCCGCCGGTTTCGAGTGGAACGATCGCACAGTCCGAGTAGCGCCGTGCACCAGGCCTCTGGCACTTCTGGCAAGCGGGGCTGGTGGAAGTGGGCGAGTGCGGCACGTGGTTCTTCTCCATCGGTCCGCCCGCTGATCTCACCAGCGCCGGGCGGGGGGAATCGTTTCTTTAAAGAGGGAGTCGACGCAATCGCAGCGCGTTGACAATGACCGAGACGGAGCTGAAGGTCATGGCGGCGCTGGCGATCATCGGACTGAGCAGCAGACCCAGGAAGGGGTAGAGCGCCCCGGCCGCGAGTGGAATCCCGACGGCGTTGTAGGCGAAGGCGAAGAAGAGGTTCTGGCGGATGTTGCGCATCGTGGCGCGGCTCAATTGGCGCGCCCGGACGAGGCCCTGTACGTCTCCGCGAACGAGGATGATTCCGGCGCTCTCCTTGGCGATATCGGTCCCGTTCCCGAGGGCAATCCCGACCGACGCGGCGGCGAGGGCCGGCGCGTCGTTGATGCCGTCCCCAGCCATGGCCACGGTGTAGCCTTTGGCCAGTAACGACTTGACGACGTCGTGTTTGCCGGCAGGGCGAACCCCGGCGATGACCTCGTCGATGGCGAGCTGGCCTGCGATGGTCTCAGCGGTGGTCGGGTGATCGCCGGTCAGCATGATCAGCCGCAGGCCCTCTCTGCGCAGCGCGGCGAGGGCTGTCGCCGCGTCCGGTTTGAGAGGATCGGTGATGGCCAGAGCGCCGATGACCGCCTGCCCCTGAGCGACATAGACGAGGGTCGCTCCATTTCGGCGTCGCTCCTCGGCGAGAGACTGGAGGGAGGGCGGAATCGGGAGCCCGAGCGATTCCTCCATCAGGGCGGGACTTCCCAGTGCGACCCGGCGGCCCTCCGGGTCCAGGCCCTGGAGGCCAAGCCCCGGGTGAACCTGCCAGTCGGTGACTGGCAGGCCGGCGAGCCCCCGTTCGCGGGCCGCGGTGAGGATGGCCCCGGCCAGTGGATGTTCGCTCCTCTCTTCAAGGCCGGCGGCGATCGCCAGGAGGATGTTCTCTCCGCCAGGGCCGACTACGTCGACCGCGACGACAACGGGGCGACCCAGGGTGAGGGTCCCGGTCTTGTCGAGGAGGATCGTGTCGACCCGCGAGAGTGTTTCGAGCGCCTCGGCGTCGCGGACCAGTATGCCGGCCAGCGCCCCTCGGCCTGTTCCGACCATGACCGACATCGGGGTCGCCAGTCCGAGCGCGCAGGGGCAGGCAATGATCAGAACGGCAATCGCGTTGACCAGGGCGAAGGCGAGGCTTGGCGGCGGACCGAGCAGGCTCCAGGCGAGGAAGGTCAGCATGGCGATGAGTACGACCGCCGGGACGAACCATACGGCGACACGGTCGGCGAGGCGCTGGATCGGGGCCCGTGTCCGCTGGGCCTCTCCCACCAGCTGGATGATCCGCGAGACCATCGTCTCGTCTCCGACCCGATCGGCCCGCATGACGAAGCTCCCGGTACGGTTGATGGTGCCCCCCAGGACAGCATCGTCGGCTCGCTTCGTGACTGGGAGCGGCTCCCCCGTCAACATCGATTCGTCGACGGTTCCACTTCCTTCGAGGATGGTTCCGTCGACGGGAACCTTCTCCCCGGGGCGGACACGAAGCAGGTCTCCGGGAAAGACCTCCTCGATTGGCGTCTCGATCTCTCTCTCGCC
The DNA here is from genome assembly GCA_040380245.1 of Acidobacteriota bacterium. Classification (GTDB taxonomy): domain Bacteria; phylum Acidobacteriota; class Blastocatellia; order RBC074; family RBC074; genus CAIOZW01. Next base: position 5,084 of record JBEIJP010000055.1, read on the forward strand.
TCCCTGGCCTCGTTCGATTCGTTCGATTCGGCGGGCGGTCGCCGGCGTCAACTCGAGCAGCAGCCGGATGGCTCCGGCCGTCTCTCCCCGCGCCCGCAACTCCAGGACCTGGCCGAGGAGAACCAGCGTGGTGATCACCGCCGCCGCCTCAAAATAGACGGCGAGCGACCCGTTCTCCCCCCGGAAGGCCTCGGGAAAGATCGCGGGCGTCAGGGTGGCGGCGACGCTGTAGCTCCAGGCGGCGCCAGTCCCGATGCCGATCAGCGTGAACATGTTCGGAGCGCGATTGAGGAGCGAGGTCCAGGCTCGTGCGAAGAAGGGCGCGCCTGCCCAGAGGACGACGGGCGTCGCCAACAGCATCTGCCCCCATCGCCCCGCCGGAGCGGAGAGCCAGCGACTCAACGAGAGGGACGGCGCCATCTCCGCCATGGCCATTCCAAAGACAGGAAGGGTCAGCAGCAGCGCCACCCGGAAGCGCCGCGTCATCTCGGTCAGCTCCGGGTTGGCCGCGAGGGCCGAGTCGAGAGAGAAGACCTTGGGCTCCAGGGCCATCCCGCAGACCGGACAGCTGCCAGGCCCTCGCTGCTCTACCTCCGGATCCATCGGGCAGGTGTAGATCGCCTCAGGAGATGCCTCCCCGCTCGACGCGGACATCGATTGCGGACCGGCCGCCAGGGCGCTGGCTGGATCTCGCCGGAACCGGATCAGGCAGCCGCGCGAGCAGAAATAGTAGCGCGCTCCCTCGAAGAGCGTCTCACCAGCGGCCGACTCCGGTTTGACGCGCATGCCGCAGATCGGGTCGATGGGGTCCGTTGGGACTGGCCCGCCGAAGACCGGCAACGCTCTCGGAGCCCGTCTTCCCTCGGTCATCTCGCCGTGGCGCGGCGGTGCCGGGCCGGGCGGCGAAGAGAGGAAGGCCGTCGGATGGGCCTCAAACTTCTGCCGACACCCGGGATGGCAGAAGAAATAGGTGGTTCCTTCATAAACGGATTGCCCCGCCGCTGTGGCCGGGTCGACTCGCATGCCGCAAACAGGATCGATCGCCATAGTCGCGTCGTGGTCTCGGGAGAGGTCAGGAACGGGCTTTCTTGCCGGTGCTTCGCTCGAAGATCTTCGCCTTGAGCCCCGGGTTGAGCCGATACTTCTCGACTCGCCACTCGTCCACTGGACGGCCGTTGACGGCGCGCACCATCTGGAAGGGGAGCTGCAGTCTGCTCTTCATCGGTCCCTCGACGGCCCGATAGTCGGCCAGGAAGAGCTGCACGGTCTGCTCCTCGACCTCCCCGGCGGAAGGGGCGCTCGGCTCGCCCTCTGATCCAGACCGTGCCGTTGTCAGATATCCAATGTTGCGGGGAAGCAGATCGCGGTAACTGAGCAGCAGCGGCCGATGGGTTGCCTGATCGACAAAGAGCCGGGCGGCAAACTGGTTGGGACCCGTCAGGTCGATCGCCTCGACCGAGCCATTCTCCGACGTCTGGACGCCCCCATAGGTCGCCTGCAGTGGGAAGTTGGGCGGGTTGTGCGAGAACCAGGCGTAAGCGAGGCAGGCGAACTCCCGCAACAGTTGATCGCGAAGCGCGGCCTGCACCTCTGGATTCTCGACACCGGGAGGGCCTGTTTTGGATGGTTCGGCGGTCTGGATCGCCGCGTCGCGGATCGAGCCGGGAGATCGACTGGCGTCGGGCCCGCCCGGTTGCGGGATCGGCATTCCCATGACGGTCCGCTCGGTTCCGGTGGGCGCTCCCGGCATCTCGATCCGATTGATCGAGGTTCCCCCGACCACATCCCGCATGCCGCGCGATTGAATCCCTTCCGGCCGATTCATTCCCGCCGCGCCCCGCGTCGTCTCGCCGGCCCCATCGTCTCCCATCGATTGCGTAACCCGCCGATCGACCCAGGCGACCTCTCCGCTGAGCGACTGCTGCAGGGTGACCACCGTCCGCTGGCGCAGGTTGGTCGTCTCCGTCTTGAGGAGCTTGTCAGGCAGGAGCATCTCGATCCGGATCTCTCCCTCGACGACCCCGCCGCCAGACGTTCGGCGGAACTTCCCGACCATCGTCAGGCTCGACGGACTCGATTCGCCGCGCGCCTGCTGGATCTCCCCGAGCAACCGGCGCAACGCCGCCTCGTCGGAGGGGGCCGGGATCGTTGGGCGCGGCGGGGAGTCTTGCCCACTGCCCTGCGAGGCCGTTGGCGAGCTGATCATCGGACCGAGCAGGAAGAGACCGATCACCCATTCGGCCCTCCACCTCGGCCCCTTTCGCCCGCTGACCCAGGACGCGGACCATGATCTCATCAACCGCTGCGATCTCTGCATCTCTCCTCCTCTCCGCCAGGTTGTCCCAGGCCGCAGACTACAGTTCTCCCCGCCGCAGCTGCTCGACCAGCAGGTCGCAGGCCCGCGCCGTGATGGCCATCATGGTCAACGTCGGATTCTGGCAGCCCTGACTGACAAAGCAGGCCCCATCGGTCACGAAGACATTGCGGGCGTCCCACAGCTGGTTCGAAGGGTTGAGCGCCGAGGTCTTGGGGTCCGTTCCCATCCGGGCCGTACCCACTTCGTGAATGCAGAAGCCCGGGGGGGCCGGCGTCGTGCTCAGTGTCTCCAGTCGGAATCCGGCCGCCTCGACCATCTCCGGGATCGACGTGACGGCATCCCGCGCCATGCCCCACTCGTTCTCACCGTGGGTGCAGTCGATCTTGAGGACAGGGATTCCCCAGGCATCGACCCGTTCCGGATCGATCGTCACCTGGTTCTCCCAGCGCGGCAACATCTCACACCAGGCTCCGAGGGAGAAGGTTACCTCGTTGGGATCTTCGCGTACCTGCTGTTTCCAGGCGGCGCCGAAACCGGGGATCTGACGGGCCTGCTGGTAGCGGTATCCCTGCCCGACTTTTCCCTGCAGTCCATAGCCGCGAAGGAATTCACTCCCCTTGTCGGGACCTTTCGCTCCGAGATTGCGGAACCGGGGGATGTAGATGCCATTGGCCCGGCCATCCGAGTAGTCATAGGCGCTCCCGCGCAGTCGCGGAACGGTTCCCGACGCGCTCAGGCCAAACATGTGGTCCATCAGATAATGGCCGACGACCCCCGACGAATTTCCGAAGCCGGCGGGGTGCTGACGCGATTTCGAGTTGAGCAGGATGCGGGTCGATTCGAGCGTCGAGGCGCAGAGGACGACCGTTCGCCCCAGCACCTCCTCCTCCCGGCGGGTCCGCTGATCGATGATGCGGACTCCGCGTGCCCGGCCGCTGTTCGGATCGACCATGATTTCGCGGACGATCGCGTTTGGGCGGAGCGTCATCCGCCCTGTTCGGGCCGCCGCTGGCAGCGTCGACCCGACGCTGCTGAAGTAGGAGTGGGTGTCGCATCCCCGATCGCAGTGGCCGCAGTAATGGCAGGCGGCCCGCCCCTGGTGCGGGCGCGTCAGAATCGCGGCGCGTCCGATCGTTACCCGGCGGTCAGCCCATTTGCCCTCGACCGCCCGCTTGAGCATGTGCTCTCCGCACGTCATCGCCATCGGCGGCAGGAAGAGGCTGTCGGGGAGCTGGGGCAGGTTCTCCACCGCGCCGCTGATCCCGACGAACGACTCGACTTGCCGGTAGTACGGCTCGAGCTCCTGGTAGGAGAAGGGCCAGTCCTCCCCGTACCCATCGCGGCTGGCCGCCTTGAAATCATATTCCGAGAGTCGGTAGGACTGGCGCCCCCAGGTGAGTGACCGCCCGCCCACCTGGCGACCCCGGATCCACCAGAAGGGACGGTTCTCCGGGGTCGTGTAGGGATTGTCGAGATCGTCGACGAAGAAGTGGCGGCCATACTCCGTCGCGGCATAGCACTTCGATTGGATCGGTTGACGGGGGGCATAGACCGAGCCAGGGGCGACGCCGCGGTAGGGCAGCTCGTAGGGCTGTGTCATCATTCGATAGTCGCGCTGGGGATCGGTGGCCCGTCCGGCTTCGAGGACGATCACGCGCAGTCCGCGCTCGGTCAGGACCTTCGCGGCCCAGCCTCCCGTGGCGCCAGATCCGACAATGATGGCGTCGTAGCTCCGACGTCGGATCACCTTCTGCTGGATGGCACTGCTCATCACACGATCTCCTCTTCCGTTATTTGCGGCGCAGCTGTCCGCTGCTGTCGATATGTGGTCGACCGGCTCCCTGGAGCGGGAAACGGCGAATGGTCTTCTCTGGAGTCCAGAATCCAGAATCTGGAATTGTCTCGTTTCGTCTCGTCTCCCCCTGACCAGAGGTCGTCTGTGGAGGGGCCAGGATGGCTCCCGGCAAGGCGCTCACGAACGGGGCCACTATACCATGCCTTCTCCGGAGATGACCCGCTCCAGCTGGCGATGCCCCCTCCTTTTCAAACGACCACCCTCCCACTCCAACGATCCGGAGAGAGGTTTCTCCCCGTTCGTTCCGGTGCCCCTGCCTGGTGCTATACTGTTTCAGTCCCGGGGTCGGGATGAGCTGACAAGACGGTCTGCCTCCCCCCTGCTCCCCTGCGTCGGCTCGAAGCACGGACGGGAGGACGGAAGGGGGGCGACCCGTTGAATCGAATGGTTGGACAGCTGGAAAGGGAACATGACGAGAGAGCGGTTACAGATCGTGGGCCGGGTGGTTGCGGGAGTCGTCCTGGTGGCGACGCTGATCGGTGTCGTCTACGCTTTCCTCTATACGCGCCGACAAGCTCGCCCGATCTCCTCCTCCCAGCGAGCGGGAAAGATGGCCCCGGAGCTGGTCTCGCGGATTCTCGGGTATCGGAATGTCCGGATGCGCAATGGTCGTGAGGGCATCCGCATCCTGGCGGCGGAAGAGCTCTCCTTCTCCGATGGGCATCATGAGCTGGTCAAGGCGGATGTCACCGTTCTGGGCAATCCTGTCACCGGCGAGAGCGGTCCGAAGACGACACGAATCCAGGCCAACCATGCCGCCTTCTATCCGTCGCAGAGCCTGCTCACCTTCACCAATCAAGTGGTGGTGACGACCAGTGATGGGCTGGTTGTCACGACGGAGATCCTCCAATTCGAGCAGGAGA
>JBEIJP010000056.1:0-10110 GCA_040380245.1 Acidobacteriota bacterium
AGCGCCATCCGAAGACCGGCCGGGAGATGCGACTGATGATCGAGGAGAAGGCGACGCCGATGGTCATGCCTGACTTTGGGACCTTCACCGCGACGAGGACCATCCAGGCGCCGAACGCCTACCTCATTCCCGCCGGCGAGATCGCCGCGAAGCTCCTGCCCAACCTGCGCCAGCACGGAATTCCCGTCGAGACACTCACCGACGAAGCGGAGGTCAAGGTCGATTCGTTTCTCATCGAGCGGGTCAACAAGGCGACGCGCGTCTTTCAGGGGCACCGCGAAATCAGGTTGGAAGGGACCTTTCAATCCTCCACCCGCGGCTTCCCCGCCGGCTCCCTGCTGATCCGGACGGCGCACCCGTTACAGGCCCTCATCGCCTATCTGCTGGAGCCGGAGAGCGACAACGGCTATGTCCGCTGGAACTTCCTCGATTCCTGGCTGGAGAAGAAGACCGTCTATCCGATCTACCGGGTCGGAACCGACTTCGCGGGCGCGACGCGGCTCATTCCCTGAACCGCCTCATCCGGCAAAGGGGAGACCATGGCCGCCAGGAAGACCCTCATTCAAGGAGCGCGTCTCCTCACTTGTGACGCAGAGGACCGAATCCTCGACGCCGACGTCCTGATTGAGGATGGGCGCATCGCGGCAATCACCCCGCGCGCCGGCACGACGCTTCCCTTCCAGGGCGAGACGATCGACGGGCGCGGCCAGCTCCTCCTCCCCGGTTTTGTCCAGACCCACGTCCACTTCTGCCAGACCCTCTTCCGCGGAGCGGCGGACGACCTGGCCCTCATCGAGTGGCTACGCGACCGGATCTGGCCCTTCGAGGCGGCCCACACCCCGGAGAGCCTCGACCTCTCGGCGCGGCTCTCGATCGCGGAGCTGATCGCCGGCGGAACGACCACGGCCCTGACCATGGAGACGGTTCACCACACGGAGGTCGTCTTCGCCGCCGTGGCGGAGACAGGGTTTCGGGCCATCATCGGCAAGTGCCTGATGGATGAGAAGGTGGAGACGCCCGCCGGGCTCTACCAGGAGACGGCGGAGGCCCTCGCCGAGGCGGCTGCGCTGATCGATCAATGGCACGGCCGTGAAAATGGCCGGCTGCGCGCCTGTCTGGCTCCCCGCTTCGCGCTGAGCTGCACGCGGGAACTGCTCGGGAAGTCGGCCGAACTCGCCCGGCGACGCGGAGTACTGATCCACACCCACGCCTCGGAGAATCGCGAAGAGATCGCCATGGTCGAGGCCCGAACCGGCCTGCGCAACGTTTCCTACCTCGACTCTCTCCACCTGACCGGTCAGGACGTCGTTCTCGCCCACTGCGTCCACCTCGATGCGAGCGAACGGCAGATCCTGCGAGAGACCGGAACGCACATCGCCCACTGCCCCTCGTCCAACCTCAAGCTCGGCTCGGGGATCGCCGATATCGTCACGCTGCGGGCGGCTGGGATCAATGTCACACTCGGGGCCGATGGCGCTCCCTGCAACAACCGGCTCGATATGTTCACCGAGATGCGGACCGCCGCCCTCCTCCCGAAACCGCTCCACGGTCCGTCCTCGCTGCCGGCGCGGGAACTGATTCGGATGGCGACGATCGGCGGCGCGCGCGCCCTCGGCCTCCAGGACGAGATCGGCTCGATCGAGGTCGGCAAACGCGCCGACCTGCAACTGATCGACCTCAATCACTGCTCGACGACTCCACACCCGGATCCGTCCTCGACGCTCGTCTATGCCGCTTCTCCCGCCAATGTCCGGACGGTGATCATCGATGGCCAGATCGTCATGCGCGATTGGGAGCTGCTCACGCTGCGGATCAATGATCTCCTGCAGGCAGCGCTCCAATGGTCGAAGCGTTGTCTGTAGGGGCGGTTCGCGAACTGCCCCTACAAGACCCTTTCTTCGACACCTGCATCCCTGACGGAACTCGCCCTGGTAACCATACCGGAGGGTAGAGGCGGCTCGCGAGCTGGGCCACGAAACCCCTTCCTCGACAAGGCCAAACAACAATAACCATCATTTAAATCAACAACTTATAAAAAACGACGAGGCGAGAACCAGACTTTCTGTCCCAATTCTCGCCTCGTCGTCGATCCCCACTTGCTGAGTGCTCGTCTCAAATCTCCTCTAGTCGACCGATTTTGACCCCTTGCCGCTGGCAGGGGACGGGACCTCCGCGGGGCTCTTCTCCTTCCCATCGACCATGTGGCACTTCCCATCGAAGAGCGCGCCCTGCTCGATGATCAACGTTGGCGTAAAGATGTCCCCATAGACCCGACCGGTCGGGTGAATCCGCACGCTCGTCTTGGCCGTGATCGTTCCCTCGACAATCCCGCTCACTTCGACCGTGCCGGCCTTGATCGTCGCCTTGATCCGTCCGCGCTCCATCACCAGCAGGCTTCCGTGCTCGGAGAGGATCGTCCCGGTAATCAAGGCGTCCACCCGCATGATCTCCGTAAATTTCACCTCACCGCTGATGTCTGTGCCTTCGCCCAGAAAACTCCGCAGATCGGTCGCGGAATCGCTCGCGCCCCCGCCCATATATGTTGCAGACTTGCCGCTGCCAAACTTCATACCCTTCGCTAGCCTCCTCTTCTTGGTTCAATCATGCCCACTCCAGAAAATGGCGGCTGCCGTTTCCGGGAAAGGCCTCCGGGGCAACGTTCCTCCAATCCGTCGAATCCTCTTCCAGCTTCTCCCTCTGGGGAGACAAGCTCCGGTCGGGACCTGGCTCATCCTCCCGCTTCCGCTCCAACCTCGGACTTCCGAAGAATCAGCGAATAGAGACGGTCGAGCTCACTCATCGAACTGAACTCGATCTCGAGCTTCCCGGACTGCGCCGATCCGGGCGGACCACTCGGTGGTTGCAGGTGAATCCGCACCTGGGTGCCGAGAAACCGCTTCAGCTTCAATTCGGCGGCGCGGATGTTAGCATCATTCGGAGTGGGAGTCGAGTTTGCGCGAGAGCCGCCCGGACGGTCTCCCCGCTTGACGGCCCGCTCCGTCTCGCGGACTGACCACTGGTGGTTGAGGATCTCCTGCGCCAGCGCCCGTTGCTCCGCCTCCGTCTCCAGGCCGAGCAGCGCTCGTGCATGGCCCATCGTCAGCCGCCCCTCCTCGAGCAGCCGCTGGATCTCCTCCGGCAGGCGGAGCAGACGGAGCATGTTGGCAATCGAGGAGCGGTCCTTCCCGACCTGCCGCGCCAGCTCCTCCTGCGTCAAGCCGTACTCCTCGATGAGCCGTTGGTAGGCCAGGGCCTCCTCGATCGGATTGAGCTCCTGGCGCTGAATGTTCTCGATGAGAGCCAGCGGGAGCAGCTGCTCATTGCTAATGTCGCGGACGACCGCCGTCACCTTGTGGAGGCCTGCCCGTTGCGAGGCCCGCCAGCGCCGCTCCCCTGCCACCAGCTGAAATCGCCCACCCGGAACCTTGCGAACCAGCAGCGGCTGGACCAGGCCATTGACCCGGATCGATTGCGCCAGCTCCTCCAACCTGCTCTCGTCGAAAAAGGTCCGTGGCTGTTCGGGGTTGGGTTCAATCAGCTCGATGTCGATCTCTTTCAGCTCGTCGCTCTGCCCCATCCCGTCCGAGAGCAGCGCACTAAGCCCTCGCCCCAGTGCCTTTCTTGTCATTCTCCATCACCTCTTTCGCCAGATTCATGTAGCTCTCCGCTCCACGCGACTTGATGTCGTACAGAATAATCGGTTTCCCATAGCTCGGAGCCTCGGCCAGTTTGATGTTGCGCGGGACGACCGTCTCGAAGACCTGTTGCCCGAGGAAGTCTCGCAGGTCGGCCATGACCTGATTGGAGAGGTTGGTCCGCTCATCGTACATCGTCAGCAGAAAGCCCTCAACGGAGAGGGAGGGGTTGAGCCCCCGCCGTATCCGGACGAGCGTGTCCCAGAGATCTGTCACCCCTTCCAAAGCAAAGTACTCGCACTGGATCGGCACCAGGACCGAATCGGCCGCCGTCAGGGCGTTGAGCGTCAAGAGCCCCAGGCTCGGCGGGCAGTCGACAATGATGTAGTCGAACTTCTCTTTCTGCGATTCGATGACCCGCTTGAGGTAGAACTCGCGCTTCTGGACCTCGACCAGCTCGACCTCGGCTCCGGCGAGGTTGCGATCGGCCGGGGCGAGTTTGAGGTGCTCCAGCTCGGTCGGCTGGAGAATATTCTCGAGCGGCTCGTTCATGACCATCGCGTGGTAGATGCTACGACGAAAGGAGCCCTTTTTAACCCCGACGCCGCTCGTCGAGTTGGCCTGGGGGTCCATGTCGACCAGCAAGGTCGGGACCTCGGCGATGGCCAGGGAGGCGGAGAGATTGATCGCGGTCGTTGTCTTGCCAACCCCGCCCTTCTGATTGCTGATCGCGATAATTTTGCCCATATCTCATCTCGCTGGAAGAGGTCTTTCAAAGCCCACGGAACAGTACCACAGGTCCGCCATCCTGGAACAGATCGCTTGCCGGATTTTCCCCTCCCCCGCGACTGTTCCACGTGAAACACCTCTCGACCGCCCCCAACCCTGTTTCACGTGGAACATTTGAGCGCGGCGAGCCAGCGGTCGTTGGAGCCAGGGATGGGGTGGAGGAGGGGTCCATCGAGCCTGGCGGCGAAGGCGGCAGAGCAGAAGAAGAGGATCTGTGCGGCGTTCTCTCCAAATTTGAGAATCTCTGGAAGGATGGCGTCCATCCGTTCGATCGCCCGGACGGTGATGGCGGAGCCAGGTGGAAGCGGGGGGAGCTCCTGGAAGCGCTGAGAGACGACCCGGGCTCGGGTCAGGGCCAAATCATGAATGACGGTCTCGAGGAAGACGGCCTTGCTGGTGCTGGCCTCGACGAGGGTGACGTCGAGGTCTGGACGGAGCAATGAGAGAGGAAGGCCGGGGACGCCGAGGCCGGATCCGAGGTCCCAGAGCGAGGTCACCTCCGGGAGGAGAAAGGGGGCGGCAAAGAGGGGCTCGCGGAGATGGCGATCCATGAACTCTTCGGGGCGGGTGAGGGTCGTCAGGTGGAGGCGTGGATTCCATTTGAGGACCAGCTGGTAGTAGGCCAGGGCCTGCTGGCGGCTGGCGGCGGGCCAGAGCGGTTCCGTGGTCGAGAGGAGCTGGGCCAGAGTGGCGACGGGATCTTTCATGCGCCGTGAGACTGATTCAGGATGGTTGACGGGCCATCAATTCGACGTGGATGGTCAGGAGGCTGATCGCGGCAGGGGTGATGCCAGGAATGCGCATGGCCTGGGCGATCGTCTGTGGACGAACCCGGGTGAGCCGCTCGACCATTTCGTGAGAGAGACCGGGGAGCTGCGCATACTCGAGCTGTCGGGGGATGGTCCGGTTCGAGGCGCGGGCAAGGCGGGCGTTGAGGCTCTCGTGCGCGGTGAGATAGCCCTCATACTTAATGTCCGTGACGACGGTCGTCAGATCCTCTCGAAGCGTCTGCTCGCGGAGGAGTGGGGGGAGAAGAGAGATGAGCTGCTCGGCGGTCAGTTCGGGGCGCTTGGCGAGTTGGGTCAGGGAGACGGCCTCGTGGAGCTCAATCCCGGTGCGTTGATGGAACTCAGCGTACCCCTCGCTGCGCGGACTGATGGTCGCGCGTCGAAAGTGGTCACGGAGGGAGGCTTTGCGCTCCTCCTTGGCGAGGAATGAATGGTAGCGATCCCCGCGCAACATCCCCACCTCATACCCGAGTTGGGTGAGGCGTTCGTCGGCGTTGTCGATCCGCAGGCGGAGTCGATGTTCGGCGCGGGAGGTGAACATGCGGTAGGGCTCATCGACGCCCTGCGTGACGAGGTCATCGATGAGGATGGCGAGATAGGAGGCGTCGCGGCCAAGGGCGATCGGTTCCTGGCGATGAACATAACGACAGGCATTGATGCCGGCGACGATCCCCTGCGCGGCGGCCTCCTCGTAGCCGGTGGTGCCGTTGACCTGACCGGCGTGGAAGAGACCACGGATCCGCTTGGTCTCCAGCGAGGGCCACAACTCGGTCGGATCGACCATATCGTACTCGATCGCGTAGCCGGGTCGGAGCATGACCGCCTCTTCCAGGCCAGGGATCTGGTGGACCAGCTCCCGTTGGAGATCGGCGGGGAGGCTGGTCGAGAAGCCATTGAGATAGGTCTCGGCTGTCTGGTAGCCCTCCGGTTCGAGAAAGAGTTGATGGCGCTCCTTCTCGGGAAACTTGACGACCTTGTCCTCGATCGACGGGCAGTAGCGAGGTCCGACGCCCTGGATCTGTCCACTGTAGAGGGGGGAACGGGCGAGGTTATCGCGAATCGTGCGGTGGACCCGCTCAGTGGTATAGCCGATGTAGCAGGAGATCTGGGGCTGATCGATCGAGCGGGTCGAGAAGGAGAAGGGGATGGGGGCGAGATCGCCCGGCTGCTCTTCGAAGCGGCGCAGATCGATCGAGCGGCGATCGAGGCGGGGAGGAGTCCCGGTCTTGAGTCGCCCCATGCGGAAGCCGAGGGCACGCAGATTCTCGGCGAGATGGATCGACGGAAGCTCTCCGGAGCGACCGGCGGAGTAGCGACGCTCCCCGATGTGGATCAGACCATTGAGAAAGGTCCCGGTCGTGACGACGACCGCCTCGGCGCGGAGGCGCCGTCCATCCATGAGTTCAACGCCGATGATGCGGTCATCGGCGACCAGCAGTTCGACCACCTCACCCTGACGAAGGTGGAGGTTGGGAATGGCCTCGAGCTCCCGGCGCATCTGCTGGCGATAGAGCGCGCGGTCGGCCTGGGCGCGGGGTGCCTGGACGGCTGGGCCACGACTGCGATTGAGCAGGCGGAACTGGATACCGGTCTGGTCGATGACCCGGCCCATCAGTCCACCGATGGCGTCGAGCTCGCGGACGAGATGGCCCTTGGCGATCCCGCCGATGGCCGGGTTGCAGGACATCTGGGCAACAAGATCCAGGTTGAAGGTGACGATCGCAGTCTTGGCGCCGATCGTCGCGGCGGCGTGGGCCGCTTCACAGCCGGCGTGGCCCGCTCCAATGACGAGAACATCGAACTGCTCATCGAAGGTTTTGCTGGCGTACGACATGGCGCTCCTCTCACTTTCCAATACAGAAGGTGGCGAAGATCTGGTTGAGAAGGTCGTCGATCAGAGTCTCTCCAGTAATCAAGCCCAGGTTACGGAGGGCAAGATGAAGGGGATCGAGGAGAATCTCCTCTGTCAACCCGGCCTGCAGGACCTGGCACGCCCGTTCGAGGCAGGCCAATGTCTCGCAGAGGGCCAGGTAGTGGCGCTCGTTGGTGACCAGGGCACTCTCCGTCTCGATGCTTCCGTGGGGCAGGAGGATCTCCTGGAGAGCCTCGCGAAGGGCCTCCATTCCCTGGCCTGTGTAGGCGGAGACCTCGAGAATGGGGCGTTCACCGGCGAGAGTTGCAAGGCGTTCCCGCGAATGAAAAGAGCCGAGGTCGCATTTGTTGATCAAGTACAAGGCTGGCGCGGCCTCTTCGAGGAGGGTCACCTCTTGATCCGGAAGAGTGGAGGTGGCCTCGATCACCGCGACGACAAAGTCGGCTTCAGCGATCGCGCTGTGGGTTCGTTCGACCCCAATCTGCTCGATCGGATCCTCCGTCTGTCGGATACCCGCCGTATCGACCAGCTGCACCGGGATGCCCCCAATCGAGAGGGGTTCCTGAAGCAGGTCGCGCGTCGTACCGGGGAGGGAGGTGACGATCGCCCGGTCTCGACCCAGTAAAGCATTGAAAATACTAGACTTACCGACATTAGGCCGACCAATCAGTGCCATGCGGGCGCCATTCCGCAGGATCCTTCCGGCACGATACGTCGCCGTGAGCCGCTCGAGGCTGGCGACCTGCTGTCGCAACAGGTCGTGGAAGCGCGCCAGGTCGAGGGGATCGAGGTCATCTTCGACAAACTCGACCGATGATTCGAGATGAACGATCAGCTCGATCAACTGCGAGCGGAGCGGTTGCAACTGTCGTGACAGCTCTCCGCAAACCTGTCGGGCAGCGACGCGAGCCTGATGGCTGGTCTGGGCTTGGATGAGATCGTGAATCGCCTCGGCCTGAGTCAGGTCGAGCCGGCGGTTGAGAAACGCCCGCATGGTGAACTCACCCGGTTGAGCCGGTTGAGCCCCCAGGGCCATCACCAGGCGAAGGAGCTGCCCCAGGACGACCGGGCTCCCGTGGCAGGAGATCTCGACCACCTCCTCACCGGTGAAGGAGTGGGGCGCACGAAACCAGGTGACGAGCGCCTCGTCGATCAGGTCGCCAGTGAGCGGGTCGAAGAGGCGACGCAGACTCGCCCGGTTGGGCTCCCAGGGCCCAGGCGACGGCGAGACGATCATGCCCTCCACCAGGGCGAGGGAGGCCGGGCCGCTCAGGCGGATGACCCCGACCCCCCCCCTCCCCGGGGGGGTGGCGATCGCCGCAATTGTCGCCTCTCTCGCCATCATCCCAATCACCTCGCCATAGACCAGTCTCTCAATCGCCTGATACCTGAGGCCGAAACCAGAAACGGCCCAGGGGATCCGAGAGCAGGAACGCCGCATCCTCCTCCTCTTCCTCCCCCGAGCCGTTTGCGAACACTGCCCCACCGCCTTCCCTCTGCAGAGGGGACGGGCCATCGGCGTCCACTATCCTGGCACTACTTTGACGCGGCGCAAGGGGCCATCGCCCTCACTCTCGGTCCGGATCCCCTGAACGTCCACCAGAATGGTGTGAATGATCCGCCGATCCTGCGCGTTCATCGGATCGAAGAAGAAGGGGACACGACTGGTTCGGACCCGTTCCGCCGCCTTCAGCGCCATCAATTCGAGCTCTTTGCGACGCGCCTCGCGATAGCCCGAGGCGTCAAAATCGATCTGCAGCCCCGCTGCCACCGCCTCGGCAAAGGCCCGGCGCGTGACGTACTGAAGCGCGTCGAGCAGCTCCGCGTTGTGTCCCAGGAGCAGTCCCAGATCGAGCCCATCGAAGGTGACCAGCACCGTGCCCTCCTCCGGAACCTCGACCTGCGCCCGGAGATCCAACGAAGAGCGGTCGATCAACTCTCGGACAAAGTCTCCCACCCGTGGGGTCAGTTCGGTCATCTCTATCGTTTCTCCCATTGATGAAGCCCTCCTCAGCCCCCCTTTTCCGATCCTCCAACAGTCCAGCGGTTACGATCCGGACTTCCCTTTGGACTTGCCCTTCGAACTCCCTCCCTTACTCGCCTCCTCCTTCGGCGCCGGAGCCGTCGGGGGAGGGGGATTGAGCCGATTGATGACAAACTGTTGTGCGACGCCGACGAGGTTGCTGACCATCCAGTAGAGCACCAATCCGGCGGGCGCAGCCTTCAAGAACCAGGTAAAGACCAGCGGCATGACGTAGCCGATTCGCTTCTGGACCGGATCGGCCGTCGTCGGCGTCAACGCCTGCTGCGCAATCATGGTGACGCACATCGTGATCGGCAGAACCCAGTAGGGATCCGGAGAGGAGAGGTCGGTCAACCAGGCGACAAAGGGCGCGTTCCGCACCTCGATCGAGACGGTCAGAATCGCGAAGACCGCCATGAAGAAGGGCATCTGCAGGAGCAGTGGGAGACAACCCATCAGCGGGTTGCCCTCCTTCATCAAGGCAATCTGTTCTTTCTGGAGCTCGAGCATCCGCGGATCGTTCTTCTCCAGCTTCTTCATCCTGTCCTGCAGATCCTTCATCTTCGGCTGCATCGCCGCCGCACGGCGCATCGTCACCGAGCTCTTCCACCGCAAGGGGAAGAAGAACATGTTGAGAATCACGGTCAGGAGCACGATCGACCAGCCGAAATTGTGCGTCAGTTTGTTGATCTCCCGCAACGAGAGGAGCATGAACTGCGCGATAGGCTTGATCAGGAACGAGACGAAGTTGAGCCATCCATAACTGACGATGTCTTCCAGCCCCTTGCCACGGTCCAGCAACCGAAGGGAGTCGCTGATGGCACTGAGCGTCTCCAGGTCCTTCGGACCGGCATAGATTCGATAGGGGGCGGCCTGGTCGAGCGCCACGGCCACTGATACATATTTCTCACGATCGACGACGCGAAAAGACCGGACCGTGTGGGGTGGGATCGCCGCCATGGCGAAATTGTTGTCATCGTCCGCCGCCCAGCTTACCAGACC
>JBEIJP010000057.1:0-10100 GCA_040380245.1 Acidobacteriota bacterium
CCATCCTCTTCGCCGACCTGGGCCTCGCCCTTCTCTATGCCATTCTCTATCTGGTCGTGCTGATCTGCGGGGCGATGTGGGCCTACGAACGGGAGCAGGAGGATCCATCGACTGACGAGGGGTAATCCCCGGTTCATCACAGCGTCGACGAAGAGAAACAGACGGGGGAAAAGAAGATCGATGGCAGTCAGCCGCGTCAACCACACCAGGGAAGATCCCGCTCCGCCCCCACGGCGAGGGCGGCGAGTCCTCACGGGATGGACACTGTCGCTGCTCCTCGTCAGTGGGGCCGGCTGCCTCGCCCTGCAGCGGATGGAGATGGCCAGGGGAGGCGCGGAAGAGACCACCGTCCGGCAAGAGGCGCGGAGCGGTCTTCCCTCTGGAGAGCGGCTGCGCACCCTCAGCATCGGGTTTCACGGTCTTCTCGCCGACTGGTACTGGATTCGGACCCTTTACTATGTCGGGAGCCGGTGGGAGGCGGCGGGGGGCGCTCCTCCAGCGATGCCGCTCCTCCAGCCACTCCTGGAGATCACCACCTCGCTCGATCCGCGACGCCTCTCCGCCTACCGCTTTGGCGCCTTCTTTCTGGGCGGAACGGACGGGGCCTGGGCCGAGCGCGTGGTTCGCCAGGGGATCGAGGCCAATCCAGCGGCCTGGCCGCTCTATCAGGACCTGGCCTTCCTCTGCTGGCGGCAAGGGCGGTATCGCGAGGCGGCCGAGGCCTACCAGTCCGCGGCCCGTCTGCCGGGAGCGCCAGCGTGGCTCGACCCGATGGGCGCCGTCATGCTGGCTCGAGGGGGGGAGCCTGAGGTCGCCCGGCAGATCCTCGAGCAGTCCTGTCAGACCTCCCGGGATCGCTTCGTCCGCGAGGTTTGTCAGTACCAGCTCTCCCTCCTCCGCCAGAGTGACTCCGCTGCTCCGTCTCCCCCGAAAGGAGTCCCCCGTGGCATTGATTGAGATCGATCGTCTGACACACGACTACCCACTGGCCGGACGTCCCCTGCGATCGCGACGCGCGCTCGACCAGTTGACGCTGACGGTCGAGTCCGGCGAGACCCTCGCGTTGCTGGGGCCCAACGGGGCAGGGAAGAGCACCCTCTTCCGGATTCTTGCCGGTCTGCTGCACCCTACCGCGGGGACCGTTCAGCTTGGAATCGACGGATACGCTCCCGACAGGGTGGACTGGAAACGCTCGCTGGGGTACCTGCCGGAACAGCCCGTCGTCGATCCCAGCCTCACTCCCGAAGAGTGTCTGCTGGACGCGGCGCGATTGAGCGGCCTCGATCCAGCCGAGGCGCGGAGCTGTGTCGCGGGCGTGCTCGCCCGAGTCGGACTCACTGCCACCGCCCGACAGCGCATGCGCGGCTTCTCGAAGGGGATGCGCCAACGGGTTGCCCTCGCCCAGGCGTTTCTGCACCAGCCGACCCTTCTCCTGCTCGATGAGCCGATGTCGGGACTCGATCCCCTCGGGCGCCGGTTGGTGCGCGACCTCCTCACCGAGGCCCGCGCGGCCCGCCGGACGGTCCTCTTCTCGACCCACACGCTCTCCGATGCCGAGCGCTTCGCCGATCGGATCGCCATTCTCCACCAGGGCCGCCTCATCGCCCTCGGACCGCTCTCGACCATTCTTGGCCCCCCGGCCAACGCCGAGGTCGAAGTCGTCGCCTCGGGGTTGGCAGGAGCGGCTGGGCTGCCCGGAATCCTCGATCTGCGCCTCGACGCGGCAGGCGATCTCCACCTCCGTCTCGCGTCTGAGCAGGCGCTCCCGGCCTTCCTCGAGCTTCTCTGGCGACAGGGTGGGCGGCTCCTCTCCGTCAAGGCGGCCCGTCCGACACTCGAAGAGTGGTTTGATGAACATCTCCGCCCAGACGCACCCTGAGTCTCCCCTTTTCAATCGATCTCCCTTTCCCGCATAATGTTTTGGTATGAATCGACCGATATTCCGTCTTCTTCTCCTGTGTCTTCTTCTTTTGGCGATGCCGGGGGCCGTCCGTCCACAGCCGTCAGACCTGCGTCAGCTGATCGATGGGCTCCAGCTCAAATACAATCGGATGACCTCCCTCTCGGCCGATTTTGTGCAGCTCTACACGGCGCCCGGTGAGCGGACGCGACGCGAGGCCGGTCGCCTCCTCCTCAAGAAGCCGGGTCGGATGCGCTGGGAGTACCAGAACCCCGAGCCCAAGTTCTTTCTCTGTGATGGCAAGTACGTCTACGAGTATGTCCCAGCCGATGGGTTCATCTCGCGTATGGCGCTCAAGGAGTCGGACGATTGGCGCGCCCCGTTCGCCTTTCTTCTCGGTCGGGGCAACCTGCGGCAGGATTTCCAGCAGATCGAGACGGGTGTCGAAGCCCCCAGCCAGGCCGGCAACCAGGTCCTCCGCCTGATCCCCAAACGGGCCATGGAGTTTCGGACGCTCCTCCTCGAGGTCGATCCCAGGACCCTCCAGCTGGCACGCCTCTCCTTTGTCGATGGCGATGGGGCACGATCCGACTTCCTCTTCTCGAGCATGCGAGAGAATGTGGCGACCACGGAGGCAGCCTTCACCCCGCCGCCGGGGATCGAAATCCGGAAATTCTAGGGGGAAGAACACGTTGCAACCGCTCCATCTCTTTTGTGACTTTGACGGGACGATCACCCAACACGACACGCTCGTCTATCTGGCTACGCGGCTCGGGGCAGGTCCCGACTTTGTCCATCACGTCGGCGAGGAGATCCGCGCCGGTCGTCTGACCCTGCGTGACGCGATCGCCGCCGAGATTCGCACCGTTCGACTCCCCTTTCCGGAGGTCGCACGCATTCTCCGACAAGAGATCTCTCTCGATCCGGGCTTTGTCCCGCTGGCCGAGTGGTGCCGCGATCACTCCGTGCCGTTGACGATTCTCAGCGCGGGCTTTCACGAGATCATCGAACTCTTCGTCCCGAAAGCCGACTTTCCCTGGATTGAAGTGATCGCCAACCGGGTCGAGCCCGATCCTGTCGCGGGGTGGCAGTGCCATTTCCGGGACTCGGGTCCCTACGGCAACGACAAACGCAAGCACCTGAGACGCGCGCAAGAGACCGGGGCCTACTGCCTCTTTGTCGGAGATGGCCTCTCCGACCGCGAGGCGGCGGAGACCGCCAACCGGGTCTTCGCCAAACACTCCCTCGCCGAGTATTGTCGCGAGCGCGCCATCTCTTTTCACGAATATGCGACCCTCGAGGAGGTGCGCACATTCCTGGCGAAGGAGTCGGCCGCTCCTCCCCTCAAAGGCGTCTCATCCCCATGAAGACCACCCAACTAACCCTTCATCAGGAACTCGAAGCCGACGTCATGGCGCGGCGACGCGAGGAACTGGCCGCGCTCGAAGCCGAGATCGCGCAACGCGAGCCGTTTCTCGCCCAAATCCAGGCGGATCTCCTCCAATTCGAACGGCTCTATCTCGGGGTGGTCGGCTCCCGCTACGATGACCTGGCGAAGATCGAGCAGGAGATCGCCCGACTGCAGGGACTCACCCCGGAGGAGGATCTCTCGGAAGAGCAGGAGGGCGCGTCGCTCGGAGAAGATGCCGTCGGATGCGGCCAGAACCGCTTTCACGCCGAAAAATTGAAGCGACTCTACCGCGAGGTGGCTCGGAAATTCCACCCCGACCTCGTCCAGTGTGAGATCGAGCGCCACCACCGCCATCAACTGATGGTCGAAGCCAATCACGCCTATCAGTCCGGGGCCGAAGATCGACTCCAGGAGCTGCTGGTCGCCGGAGAGACCCTCGAAGTCGCCAGCCAGACCCCGCAGTCGGCCGAGATGATCGTCCTCCTCCGCCGCATCTCCGAGTCTCGCAGCCTCCTCTCGACCATCGAGGCCAATATCGAAGAGATTCTCTCCTCGGAGCTCTTTAAGCTGAAACAGCGGGTCGCCGTTGCCGATACTGTCGGCGTCAACCTGCTCGACGAGCTCGTCTCCCAGGTCGATCGCCAGATCCGAAAGGCCAACAATCGCCTGGAGCATCTCCAGGTTCTTTTTCAGCAGCTGGGGTGAGAGAGGGGATCTATTTCCAGTTCTCGATCAACTGGATGTCTCCAAGGAGGGCCGTCAGGTAGCTCACCGCGATCATGCGCTCGTCTCGTGTCACCGAAAGCCCGGGGAGCCATTCCGGAAGAACTCCTTCGATCGTGGTGATCGGGGTGATCTTTCTTCGCCTGAGATCGAATCGGTAAATAACTGGCTTGCCTTGATCATTCTTTTCAAGGTTCGACACAAAGTAGATGGCGTTTGGAGTCAGATCCCAGAAACGTCCGATCTCGACCGCCTCCAGCTCTGCGATCAACTCTTCGCTCCCGGTACTCAGATCGCGTCGGTGAAGTCTCTTGTCCTCCTTCCCAGTGAAGTAGAGATATTTCCCATCAACCGAGGCCTGTGTTTCCCGAGCCTCTCCCTGGGTCACCTGGACCGGCTCTCCTCCCGTTCGCGCAACCTTCCAGATCTGGCTCTTCCCCCCCCGAGAAGAGGTGAAATAGATCGATTCGCCATCGGGCGACCACGACGGCATGACGTCCGCCAGCGGATGCGTGGTGATCTGTCGAAGGTCGCTTCCATCCTCGCGCATGACGTAGATGTCTGATTGACGGTCGAAGGTGATCCATTGTCCATCAGGAGACCAGCGGGGGCTTCCCACCCCCAATTCCTCAAAATGGGAAATCTGGACAGGTTTCGATCCATCCGCCTTTGCTTTCCAGATCTCCTCCCCGCCGTTCTGCTCCGAGACGTAGACAATCTCCGATCCATCCGCCGAAAATCGCGGCGTGTGATCGCCTTTCGAGGTATTGATCTCACAGTGAACCGGAAGGTCGGAGAGGCGATCTCTTTCCCCAGGCCTTCCCTCCAGAGAGGCCACTCTGATCAGAGAGTCGCTGAGCGAACTGGTAAAGACCATCCGTCCGACGCCATCGGCAATGTCAAAATGGAATGTCCCGGCGGGGATACTCTCCTCCACCGTTGGTGGACCTCCCGATGACAAAATCCGCCAGGGCGTGATGTACCCACCCCGACGAGAGACGAAGAGAATCTCCTCCCCATTCGCTCTCCAGGCCAGGCTGGGAATCTGCCGCTGATCGAACGTCAGCTGTCGCACGGATTGGTCGGTGAGAGAGAAGACATAGAGGTCGCTCGCGACATCATTCATCCAGCGAACGAAGGCGATCGAACGCCCATCCGGTGAGAATCGGGGGTTGTGCTCATACACATAGCTGTCGGGGGCATGCACCGTCAGCGGACGTCGCTCCCGGCCATCGACCGACAGCAGCCAGAGAGAGGCGGTCAGTCCGGCCTGGCTGCTGCTGTCCGAGATCACAAAGTATCTGCCGTCGGGGGACCAGTCCAGCCCCCCAAAGACCTCCGCGATCAGTCTTTCCGGACCACCAAGCGCCGGCACGACGACCAATTGCAGCTTTCGGTAGCCCGGTCTTTGACGCAAAAAGGCGATCTGTTGTCCGTCGGGGGACCATGTCGGGTACTGATCCCGGTAAGCCCCAAAGGTCAGTTGGACACTATCACCCTCTCGAACCTGTTTGACGTAGAGGTGCTCACTATCCATTCCCTCCCCTAAATTGGTGAAGGCGACAAGGTTTCCGTCCGGCGAGAACCGTGGGCGATTTTCCAGCCCTTTGAGGCTCGTCAGCGATCGAATGCGGGGCGCCTCTTGCTTGCGGGCCGGCAAGAGGCGTTGACGGAAGAAGAAGTGATACACGAGGGATCCTGTCAGAATCAGGCTCAACCCGATGATTGCTCGCTTCGCCAGACCTGCCCAGTAGATCGGTCGTCCTTCCCGAGGGGTAGGGAAGGTCCTTGCCTCTTCCAGTGGAGTGGGCAGGGGAGCAGGGGCATCAACCTCCACCGGCTCCTTCTCCAAAGTCGCTACTTCTGAAGTCGGCTCGGCGTCGGACACCTCTTCGACCTCCGAGTGGTCCAGGTTGTTGATCGGACCCAGGGAGACTTGGACCACCGGGTGGTTGAAAAGATAGCCTTTGCCCGAAATGGTCAGAATGAAGTTGGGCGATTTGGGACTGTCTCCCAGAATACGCCGCAACGTGTAGATGTGCTGGCTCAGGTTCGCCTCGTCGATCTTGCGGTCGGACCAGACCAGTTGTTGCAGCTCTTCCTTCCGCACCAGGCTGCCAGCGCGCGCCACCAACACCTGCAGGACTTCGAACGACTTTCGCTGGAGTTGCACGATCTGTCCATTCATTCGCAACTGGTCCCGTCCAGTCTCCAAGACGAAATGCCCGAATGTGTATTTGACTCTTTGCTCGTCCGCCATCTCAGCTATGTCGTCTTCCGTGGACACGCCCAAAAGAACGGAGCGTTCATTTTGGGGAAAGTTGGGTGTTGGTCACCCTGAAAATGAAATGATGGGTGGGATCTGTCTCGAGGAAGGGGCGCCGCTCCGAAAAAGAAGCTCTTTCTTGATTTGCTCTCCCATGACCTTGGCCGAATTGTCACCCACTTTAATTAGGATTGAGTGGTAAATTGTCCTGAGCCTTCGTCAGAAGACTAAAAAAATACTCCCTCAATATACGTTGGGAATCCTTATTTAACAATAGCGTAGGATTCGCCTTGCCCGGGGGAGACGGAGTTGACCCGCCACCGGCCGCGCGGAGCCGGAAGCCCGCCTGTCCAGCTTCATCGGTCTTCCCGCTCAAAGAGGAGGAGCGAACGGGTCTCTATCCACCGGGTGGGACGTCGCCGCGGAGGATGAGATCGCGGATCCCGCGAGCCGCTCCCCGATCTCCTGGACCAGTCGATCGAGGGAGGCACGATTGAGAGCGGAGATGGCCAGGGCGTGATGGACCTCGCATCGGTTATGAAGCTCCTCTGGATCGACCAGATCCATCTTGTTGAAGACGAGAAGCCGGGGAATCTGGTCGAGGTGGAGCTCCGTCAGGATCCGCTGAACCGCCGCGATCTGGTTGTCGACCTGCGGGCTGGCCGCGTCGACCAGGTGGAGGAGGAGGTCCGACTGTTCCATCTCTTCGAGCGTGGCCTTGAAGGCGGCGAGCAGATCCCGCGGCAGGTCACGGATGAAGCCGACCGTGTCGTTGATGATGATCTCTTGCTCCTGGGGGAGCCGGAGTCGACGGCTGGTCGGGTCGAGCGTCGCGAACATGCGCTGCTCGGCGGTCACCTGGCTCCTGGTCAGGGAGTTGAGGAGGGTGCTCTTTCCCGCGTTGGTATAGCCGACGATCGAGACGACCGGCAGGTTTCGTCGGGAGCGTTGGGCGCGACGCTGCTGGCGACTTTCGCGGACGTGGGTCAGTTTCTCTTCGAGCAGGGCAATCCGGTCACGGACCCGCCGCCGGTCGACCTCGAGCTTGGTCTCGCCCGGGCCACGGCCGCCAATCCCTCCCATGAGCCGGGACATCTCGCTGCCGCTGCCGGTCAATCTGGGCAGGAGGTATTTCAACTGGGCCAATTCGACCTGAATCCGTCCCTCGCTGGTCTGCGCCCGCTGGGCGAAGAGGTCGAGAATCAGTTGCGACCGGTCGACGATCTTGAGATCGGTCGCGGCGTTGATCGCCCGGACCTGAGAGGGCGTCAACTCCCGATCGAAGACGATCATGTCGGCTCCGAGTTGGAGAGAGCGGATGATGATCTCCTCGAGCTTGCCCTTTCCGACAAGCGTTCTGGGGTCGAGGCTGGTGCGCCGCTGGAGGATCTCGTCGAGGACGACGAGCCCCCCCGAGTTGGCCAGCTCCACCAGTTCGTCGAGGGAGTCCCGGGCGTCGCTGCCAGTGCCTTCCTCGCGGGTGGTGACGCTGACCAGCAGGGCGCGATCCCGCGTATCGGAGGCTTTGCGGGCACCGCGATTGCGGGCCATCTCCGCCTCGAGCGACTCGATCAGCGAGAGAAAATCGACGTCCAACTGGCTTGGCAGGCACGGTTCCAGGAACTGGAACATCTGACGCTCTTCCCCCGGCCCGTCTGGCTTCTCCCGCGCGTGGTCGGGCAGCGCCGGAAGCAGGTGGGCGGCAAAGACATCCCCCGGGAGGCCCGTCGCGGCGTCGACTTCAATCGCGGCCATCAAATCGAGCCGCAGGAGCGCCAGATCGGTGAGGTCATCGTGCGTCAGCTGCCGCTCCCCGCGCAGGTGGGTATGCAGGCAGCGCAGACCATTGAACCGCGACTTCCCAAGACGCGATCGGTCCTGTGCGGGAAGGACGATCTGCGAAGCATCCCCGACGACGACGTGCTCGACGTGCCCTTTCCGGTCGACCAGGACTCCGATCTGCCGTCCAATCTCGTGGGAAAGCTCCGTCAGCTGCCGTGCAAACTCGGAGGAGACGATCTGGTGTGCCGGGACGCGCCGCTGGTACATCTTCTCAAGTCGGCGAATCTGATTGGCCTTGAGCCCCAATGTTTTTCCCTCGATCTGCGCGATGAGATGGCTCCTTTCGATGGATCGGTCGATGACGACTCACAGAAGGCTGACGTGGAGGGGAACTTCTCCCCCTCCGCAACAAATCCTCGAGAACGAATCCCGGAGAACGAATCCTCCATGACGACTCTGGGACCACGGCGGGAATTTCTCCCCCCCCCAGGGTGAGCAACTGGGTCGACTGCCCAATGACCGGCAAAGGAGTGGACAGGTAGTCTGCAGTTGAAACACACCAGACTCACGATAAATAATGAAACTGGTTGAGTGCAAGCCCTCTTTTACCGATACTCTGATATTTGGAGACGAAGGGCCAGTAGGAGCAATCGTCGCGCCAGCGCAGACACAACGCGCAGACACAAGTGCTGGAGGGACCTTCCGGTGCCTCCTTTAGACAAGGGGATCGATTTCATGGGTACGAAACAGAGAACCATCGGTGGCAGCGTTCGGAGGCAGTGGTTTCTTCTGCTGGCAGGATTGTGGCTGGCGGGATCGCCTGGCGCAGGGTTGGCCCAGGGGACGGCCGCCAAAGAGATGCCGCGGGACGAAGCCTATTTCAGCATCGCACGGCGGCTCAATTCGCTCAGCGAATCCCCCGTCAGCGCCATCGTATCTGAGCTCGATGGCGTGATTGAGCTGGTCTCTGTAGCCATGGAACCGGATGGGAAGGCCATCGTCACGGTTCGTGAGCGGACGCCCGCCAGTGCCGCCTTTCCCAACAAATCGACCCGGATGAAGTTCGCGCCGCCAACCAGCGGGAAGGAGTGGCTGTGGGTCGAGTTCGAGGAGAATCGTCGCTTCTACCCCGTCGAACGGCTCTTCCCCTATGTCAAGAATGAGCTCGATCGTCGCCGGCAACTCACCGATCGACTCTGGGCCGAAGTGGTCTCCTCGATGGGACGTCAGGCCCAGGGAGCCGAGAAGGTCCTCGCGACGGCCCAGGCCATTCTCAAGAAGCAGTTCGATCTCACCAAGACCATTGGGGGCATCTCCGAACAACTGGGCGCTGCCAGCAAGGAGAAAGACACCGAGGCGCTTCTTCGTTCTTATGGGGAGTTGCAGCAGAACGACGCGGCCCTCATCGAGTTTGCTGACGCCAACGCCGACCTCAAGGCCAATGACGCCTATTTGCGCCTTTTCGACGAGTATAAGAACACGGTGACCGCCACGGGGCGGTTCCGAAAGGATTACGTCACGGCTGTCGAGGGCTACAACGAAGCCCTTCTTCGCCTGCCTTACGCCCTGGTTGCCTATGGGTTGGGCTACACGAAGATGGAGCCAGCGATGACGGCTGAATAGAAATCGGGTGACGCCGCAAAGATCACCGGATGGACCACGGTGACCCGTCGACGGGAAGACGGTCCAATCATCAACACCGCCAGCCAGGGGCACCGAGCAAGGAGAGTGAGGAATGAACCAATCAGATTCGGACGATAAGACAGGTCGGCCATTGCCGACGGGGCCGTCGGCCCTGTCGGCAGGCCAACGAGCCACTGAGACCATTGAGGATGTTGCCAGTGTTCTCCGTGATCTCTTCAACCGTGTTCCAGAGACCGTCACCCGCGCGGTCGACCGCGCGATCACAGTACGGGAGACAACCGTTCTGGTTCGCCTCAGTGATCGGGCGGGCGAGGCGATCGAGACGCTGGTCTCGGCGGGGCTCTTTGCGAACCGGGGAGAAGCCGCCTCATTCC
>JBEIJP010000058.1:0-10088 GCA_040380245.1 Acidobacteriota bacterium
CCGCTTCCACCTGCTCCCCCTCGCCTCGGAAGAGGGTTTCGTGAGACACGACCCGGAGCGTCTCCGCCGGGCCCTGCTCGAAATCTGTTCCGATCGGACCGACCAGACCATATAATTGCGGTTTTCATTCATTGATCCCTCTCCTTACGCTTCCCGGACTTCAGGTCGTAATGGGGATTGGGAGAAGAACCAGACGCAAGAGACGAGTGAGGTTATGTTGTCGAATCCACCAATCAATCTCCTGATCCTGGCCGCCGGGCTGGGAACCCGAATGAAGAGTGAGCAGGCGAAGGTCCTGCATCGGCTGGGCAGCCGGCCACTCATCGCGCATCTTCTGCGAACCGCGGCGCGTCTCGATCCAGCTCGGATCTTCGTCGTTGTCGGACACCAGCAGGAGGAGGTCAAGGCGGCAGCCCGGGCGGCCCTCTCCCCTGCGCTGGCGGATCGACTGGTCTTTATCCACCAGGCGGAGCAGCGCGGCACGGGGCATGCCGTGCGATGCGCGGCGGCGGCCTTGCGCGAAGCCGAAGGCGACGTCATCGTGCTCTACGGGGATACGCCGCTGGTCCGCGCCGAAACGCTGCTCGGACTGGCCGAGGAACGCCGACGACACCAGCACGCCGCGACTCTCCTGACGATTGAGATCGAAAATCCCCCGGCCTATGGGCGAATCATTCGCGACGCCAGGGGCGAATTCCAGCGCATCGTTGAAGAGCGGGACTGTACCCCGGAGGAGCGGGCGATCACCGAGATCAACCCGGGGTTCTACTGTTTCGAGATTGCCTCGCTGCTGCCCGCCCTCGACCAACTCTCTCCACAGAACGCGCAGGGAGAGTACTATCTGACCGATGTACCGGCCCATCTGCTGGCGGCGGGCAAGACGATCGGGACAGTCCGTCACGGCCAACCGCACGAGCTCGAAGGGATCAACAACCGGGTGGAACTGGCGGCGATGGGCAAGCGGTTACGGGCGGAGACGCTCGATCGGCTGATGCGGGAGGGCGTGACGATCATCGATCCCGATTCGACCTATGTCGATGAAGGGGTCGAGATCGGGCAGGACACGATTCTCCACCCGCAAGTGATCATCGAGGGAGACTCGCGGATCGGTCGCCACTGCGAGATCCACGCCTGGAGCCGCCTGGTCGATGTCGAGATTGGGGATCATTGCGAGATTCTCAATGGCTGTCTGATTGTCGAGAGCAGCCTGGCAGGCGACAACCGTGTCGGCCCCAACGCGCACCTGCGGATGGGCGCGCGGCTGGAGGAGAAGGCCGTCGTCGGAAACTATGTCGAGATCAAGAAGTCGACCCTCGGGCGTCAGACCAAGGCCATGCACCTCAGCTACCTGGGCGACGCGACCATCGGGGAGCGCGTCAACATCGGGGCGGCGACGGTGACCTGCAACTACGATGGCCAGCGGAAGAACCCGACCATCATCGAAGACGACGCGAGCATCGGGTCGGACACCATGCTCGTCGCGCCGGTCCGGATCGGCCGGGGGGCCAGGACGGGAGCCGGATCTGTCGTCACGCGGGATATTCCGCCAGAGACGCTGGCGACCGGCGTCCCCGCACGCGTCCGGCGTTCCCTCACCGAAGAGTGAGCTGACCCTCAAATGACCGCAGGCCCTCCCGTCGATCCTCCGCCGGGGCGGTTGGGCCTGACGCGAGAGCCTGCCGCTCTTCAGTGAAGGGAGAGCCCCTCCTCAGTGCTGATCATTCTGCGGGGCGCGCGCGTCCCCGGGAGTCCGCTGGCGCTCGATCCGAACCCCGCGCCGGACCTCGGGGCTGCTGACCGTATAGTCCGACGGAATCTGAAAGAGCGCCGCGTCCGGCTCACTCCGCGAGAGTTGCGTCACCCGATAGACGTTCTCCCCGAAGCGTGGATCCTGATGGCGAGACTCCAGGACCATCTGCAGATCTTCGGAGTACCACCGCTCACTGACGATCTCGATCGGGTAGACGTTGCCGATCTGCCCGACTGGAATCGTTTCGACGGTGCGGGTCCCACGGGCCTCGACACCCTCGATGGTCCGCGTCCCCAGGCTCTCCTGTCGAAGATTCTTCTTCTCCCCCTCAGACCAGGCTCCAGTCCGTGCTGACTCGAAGATAAACGAGGCTGGCAAATCGGGCGGAGCCGGTGGGGCGGGAGGAGCTGGCGGGGCGGGAGGAGCTGGCGGAGCGGGAGGAGCTGGCGGGGCCGCTCCCTCCCGTCGCGTCTCCATTTCAGTGACGAAGCGCTGGAGTCGCTCGCCCAGCACTGCCTCGGCTTGAGAGAGGGCGCTCTGGATGTGGTCGCCCACCGCAATATTGGTCACAGTGACATTGGTCGAGGCTGAGACCTTGAGATCTTTGCCATCAAGGCCGAAGACGGAGGGGGTGCGGAAGGCGGTGCGGGTCTCCGGGATGAGCATGTAGCTGGTCCCGGCGACGGGGTCGGAGATCCGGATGGACTTCTGTGGCGGTTGGCTGCCCCCTGGGTTGGCGGTGCCGATGGGGGTCAGAGAGAGTTCCCGCCGGGTGCGGCCCGCCTGATCGCGGTGGATCTGGGTGGTCGTCGTTCGCTGGATACGGTTCCCATCGGCAAGCGATTGGGTGAACTCGGTGATGGCGACCGCGGAGTAGGGAGCCCCCTTGACAACACGGGTCTCAAAGGGAAGCTCGTCCATCGAGAAGGCGGTAAAGACCCGAGTGTCGGCGTCTTGCCCAGGGATGGTCAGGGCACCGCCTCCCGAATGGGGAACCGCCAGCTCGAAGGTCTCGACGGGGTCTTTGCCCTCGACTCGCTTTAGCAGAATGGTCGTCTTCCTGCCATTCTCCTCGGCCTCTTTTTCGATGACGACCTCCTGCTGGCGATCCTGGCTGCGGATGATCACGTGGCGCCGCTTCTCAGGCTCCTGCGCCGCCCCCCGGAGAACGGGGAGCCCACCGGTGAGCAGCCCGATGGTGAGGATCGTTCCGATCATTGATTTCCAACTCATAAACAAGCGATCTCCTTTCATGTATATACGATCGTGCTGACTGTTATCCAATCGATGAATGACCGTCTCTGAACGACCCGGTCGGGGTGGATCAGCGATCCTCCCGAACAAAGCGGACCGCCCGTGCCGTTCCATCCTCACCGACGACGACATCGGCCTTGATGGGAACGATGGCCCAGTCCGGATGAACCGGAAGGCCAAAGGTGCCGAGCAGCGAGCGGGGGACGAAAGTACGAATCAGTCGTCCGCGCTCGAGGGGAAAGAGCCGTTGCCCGGGGTAGAGGGGGATGAATTCTGTAACGACCTCCTCGGCGTTGCCCTCCGCTTCGCTGAATGCGCTCTCGACCCGGTCAGGCGCAGCGCCTCCTGGCGCCAGACGTGGAGCACGCCGGTCTGGGGAGGGGGCAGCCGTCGTCAGAAGAGGACGCGTAGCTGGCCGCCGGCGCGGGGAGATCGCCGACCGCGATGGGGTCGGCGGGCGACTGGCAGACGACCCGGACGGCTCGGCCGGCGCTGACGGACGGAGGGCCGCGGCGACCGGCGGGGGGACAGACACGGGTGAGGGGGACTCAGACCCCGGACGTCGCCACCAGAGACTGACCCAACTGACGAGGAGAAGGCACGCCGCGAGAGCGGCCGCCTGGAGCGAGACCCGCTTGACGCTCCATCTGCGGCGGGGGGGGGAGAGTGGCGCAGGCGCCACCTCGCGCGGCCGCAGCATCTCCCGCAACCGCACCTCGACCTCGCCGGGAGCCTCCAACAGCCCATCGGCGGCCTTGAGGAGACCGAGCCCTTCCTGGAGTCGACGCTGCCGCTGGGCGAAGAGACGACAGTGGGCGCAGAGAAGCAGGTGCGAGGCGACAGCCTCGTGCCGCTCCCAACGCTCCCCGTCCGCCTGACTCTCCAGGATCGCTTCCTGATATTGGTGGCAGCTCATTCTCGCTTCCCTGCCCTTCTGAGACCGTCGACGACGACCTCCACCGGTTCGGCTGCGGTGCGCTCCCCCCGCAACCAACGCTCAGCCAGGAGAGAGCGCCCCCGGTGGAGGCGCGACCGGACCGTTCCGACCGAGCAGCCGAGGACTTCCGCCGCCTGTTGGTAACTCATCTCCTGCAGATCACAGAGGACGACCGCTTCCCGGTAGTGGCCCGGAAGGGTGAGGACCAGTTGCCGCAGGCGGGCCACCGCCTCTTCCCGGGTGAGTCGGTCGAGGGGATCCTCCATCGACTCCATCCCGACGGGTGGGTCGAGATGTTCCGCTCCCCCCGGCTCTTCGGGGAGCGGAACCCAGCGCCCCTCCCGCTCCATCCGGCGCCGGACCAGATGGCGAGCGACGCCGTAGAGATATCCAATCAGCGTGCCGCGGGTACCATCGAACCCCGTGCCATCCCTGGCCTGCCACAAGATCAGAAAGACCTCCTGCGTCAGGTCCTGGGCCAGCGAGTCCTCTCCACTCATCCGCAGAAGAAAGCGATAGATCCCCCCTTGATACTGGCGATAGAACGTGAGGAAGGCCTCATCGTCGCCGGCTCGAATCGCCGCCAGCCATTGCTCATCGGTCATACCAAGGGGGTTCCTTCCCTGCTTGAATCGTTGTCGACGGAACTTCCTGGTCGTTCCTTCTCCTTGGTGATTGTCTCCAGCAGACGCGGAAGTTCCAGAAATACACACTTCCGGGTAAGAGATGTTCGAAAGGAAGGTGGAGAGAGGGCGGAGGGAGAAGTACCGACGGCCGATGGCAAAGACCAGCACCGAAGAGAGAGGGATCGACGATCCGAGCGGCGGCTCGGATCGCGGTAAAGAGAATTGTCCCAGTCGGGAAGCGATCAGGAGGTGAGCTGGGCGGCCACCGCCTCCCCAAATTCACGCGCGACGTGAGGCCCGATCGCCGTCACTACCCGCTCGTCGATGACGATGGGATCCCGGCTGGCGCGAACGCCGGCCTGCTGATATTCGAGGAGGGATTCGCGGGTCATATAGACCGTCGCCCGCCGCCCGGAGAGGATCCCGGCACGCGCGAGAACGACGCCAGCGAGGCAGATCGCACCCAGGACTTTTCCGGCGGCGGCAGCTTCCCGCAGGAGGGCGTGGAGCGTCTCGTCCCCCCAGAGGTGGGCCGGGGTCCCGTTTCCGCCGACGACGACGATCGCGTCATAGTCGGCAGCCCGCACCTCGGCGAGGGTCTTGGCGACCTCGACCGTTCCCCCTTGCGAGCCTTGGGCCCTGCCCGCACGGGTACTCGCCACTACGACCACGGCCCCGGCCCGATCGAAGACGGCCTGTGGCTCAAAGAACTCTTCGTCGCGAAAATTCTCGGGGGCGACGACCATGAGAATCTGCTTGGCTGAAAGATCGGTTTGGGGCATGCAGGGGCTCCTTCCCAGGTCGAGCTGGTGTCAGGCTCGAGTCAGGACGAGGGATCCGCTCTTCGGCGGTTCTCTTTTGTCAGGTGTCAGCTATTGGGTGTCAAACCACAAAATCATTGTACACTGCAAACCAGCGCTATCCAGGGGGAAATTTCTTTCCCAGAAGAGTGGCGACCAGGTGACGGCGACCGCCGTGTTGGCGATGCTCGCAGAGGTAGATTCCCTGCCAGGTGCCGAGACGGAGCCGTCCCTGCCCGATGGGCAGGGAGAGCGCGCTGCCGATCATGACGGATTTGATGTGCGCCGGCATATCGTCAGGCCCCTCGAGGGTGTGCTGGTAGTAGGGGGCACGTTCCGGAACCATCTGCTGGAAATGGCGTTCCAGGTCTCCGCGTACGTCGGGATCGGCGTTCTCATTGATCGCCAGGGAGGCCGAGGTATGTTGCAGGAAGAGATGGAGGAGCCCGACCTCGATCTCACGGATCTCGGGCAACGCCGCGAGGACCTCCTGCGTGACCAGGTGAAAGCCTCGCGGACGAGCGGCCAAGGTACACTCTCTCTGGATCCAATCCATCGGATTTGTCTGGTCCATCGGGTTCGTCTGGTTTTCATTCAAATGAGGGATTTCCCGGGATCTCTCCGGAAAAGAGAAGATGATCATAAGGGAATCGAAGGGGCACTGTCCATCGACCCGGGAGGGCTCCGTCAAGATTTGAAAGAGAAGTCGAAAGGAGAAGCCTTGCGAAAAGAAGAGGCCAGAGAGAGAGATCGGATCTTTCCCCCACGTCGTCCCCTGGGGCGGACGGGATTCATCGCCACGCGGCTGGGGATTGGAGATGTCGCCGATCGCCAATTGCCACGGGAAGTCTGCGTAGCCACGATTCGGCGGGCGCTTCAGGCGGGGCTCAATCTGATCGACACCGCCCCGATGTACGAGGATGGCTATTCAGAGGAGATCGTTGGGGAAGCGATCCGGGATTGTCGGGAGGGGATCTTCGTGATCGACAAGATCGATGACCTGGAGGCGCGGGTTGCTCCTCAATTGGAGAGCTCCCTCTCCCGGCTGGGGCTGGGGTCGACCGATGCCTTCGTCTTTCACGCCGTCAACTCGATGGCCATTCTGGAGGGCCTTCTCGCGCATGGCGGTGGGTTTGACCAGTTGGGAGAGTGCGTTGGCAGAGGACAGACGCGATTTCGCGGAATCTCCTCGCACCATCCCGAGGTCTTGCGCGCGGCGATCGAGGCTGGCGTCTGTGACCTCGTCATGTTCCCGGTCGGACCGTTCGTCGATGAGCGCTATGTCGAGGAGATCCTGCCGCTCGCCCGGGCCCGGCAGGTCGGCACCGTCTGCTTCAAGACGTTCGGTGCCGGGAAGCTGGTCGGCGATACCATCGGCTACAACCAGCCGCTGCAACAGCGCCCGCGTGGCAAGCTCTCGTCCGGGGGAGTCGCGCTCTCCCCGGAAGCGGACGAACTGCCCCGGCTGACGGTCGCGGAGTGTCTGCACTACACGCTCACCCTGGACCCGGACGTCGCGCTGCTGGGGCCGAGCTTTCCGAACGAGCAGGACGAGGCCTTCGCGGCGGCGCAGTCCTTCCACGCGCCCCTGCCCGAGTCGGCGCTGGCGGTGATCCGTGCGCGGGCGATCGAGGCGCGCCAGGGCAAAGGGCCGTGCTGGTGGAATCCGGATCCGGAGGCTTGATCGGAGAGACGTCAGGTCACTTCAAAATCGGCGACGATCGGGAGGTGGTCCGAGGCGATCAGCGCCGTCGGGCTGCGGTGGAGCCAGGCGTTGCGGAGCCGCAGGTCCTCGTCATAGTAGATATGGTCGAGGTGGATGACGGGAAGGACTCCGGGATAGGTCCGGCGCCGTCCCAAATGGAGCCGCAGATCGGCGCTCTGAAAGTGGTGGGCGAGCAGTCTGGAGGTCAGCCCGCGCGTCCACTCATTGAAGTCCCCAAGCAAAATACGCGGACCGCGATGTCCGCCGTTGCAGAGGATCTCCTCATCCAACAGCCGCCGCGCCTGGCGCCGCCGCTCGAAGTAGGAGGTTCCGAGGTGAACGTTGTAGAGGTGGAGCGGAAACTCCCCCGAGAGATCGACATCGACGCGCAGGCACCCACGCTGTTCGCGGCCGGCGATACTGATGTCGTGATTGTGGGCGAGGATCAGCGGGTAGCGGCTGAGGACGACATTGCCGTAGGCGGCTCCGTGCAGTCGTCGATTCTCTCCAAGCCGGACGTGGAACCCAAGGGCGCGCGCGAGGAAATGGGCCTGGTCCCGCTCATCCTCCTGCCCCTGGTGGCAGACCACCTCCTGGAGGCCGATCAGATCGGCGTCGATCTCTTCGAGGACCCGAAGGATCCGGTCCGGGCGAACGCGGCGATCGAGCCCCTCGCATTTATGCACATTGTAGGTCGCCACCCGCAAGCGACGAATGTCAGGCATCGTCTTCGCCGACCTCCTTCTTCTCTTGCCCCCGAGCCGTTTGGGAGCCCTCCAACAACTTCCGCCCTTCGCGAAAGAGTCGGATGGATCGGACGCCAAGCGTGAAGCTGATCCAGAGGCCCAAAATGGTCACGGGCCAGGCGACGACAGCCGGCTTGAGAATCGCCAGGGCAGAGAGGAGGCCGAGCAGCACTCCCCCAACTGCCGTAATCTGGGCCTCTGCCGGACCAAGTACGCGACGGTTGGCAATGACCGCCGCGACGGCACGACCAATCCGCAATGCCCCCGCCGCGGCTCGACTGGACCCTCCCGCTCCAAGTCGAGCCCGCAGATGGCGACGCTTCGGGGGTCGGAGCGGTTGCGTCTTCCAGGCTGGTGTCAGGATGATCTCCGTCGCCTGTTCAAGGTCTTCCAGGTACATGCGTTCCATTGCCTGCCCAAAATGGGAGTTCTCGACGACCAGATCGAGCTCCCAATTGCTGATCCAGCTGGCGAGGTTGAGGTTGGTCGAGCCGACACGCGCCCAATAGCCATCGGCGACCGCGGTCTTGGCGTGGAGCATCGCGCCACTCCATTCGAAGACCCGCACCCCGGCTTCGAGCAGGGTTCGGTAACCGGCGCGGGAGAGCGCGCGCATTCCCGGAATGTCGCTCGCGTGAGGGACGAGCAGACGCACATCGACCCCATCGAGCGCCGCTGCCCGCAGTGCTTGCACGTAGGGCGTTGTGCCGGCAAAGTAGGCGTCGGTCAGCCAGAGATTCTCTCGTGCCCCGGCGGCAATCAGCTGATCCAACCGATAGAGGCTCGCCATATTGGGGATACTCGCGATCACCCGGGCGGACATCGTGCCCGCTGGTCGGATCACGTCGGCGCCCGTCAGCTCCTCGGGGGAGATCGGGGCTCCGCAGCGTGCCCACATCTCGGCAAAGGATCGCTCGATCGCGGCAACCGCGGGCCCACAGACCTCAACCCCGGTGTCGCGCCAGGGATCCATACCGCGCGTGGGATCCCCGGCCCACATCTTCCCGACGCAGAGGCCCGTGATGTAGCCGACTTCCCCATCGACGACGATCATCTTCCGGTGATCCCGGCCCAGCCATCCTAATGGCCCGTTGTCCCATCGGGGGGGGTTAAAGCAACGCACCTCGACTCCCGCCTGCCGTAACCGACGCCAGAATCGAGAGGAGGTGGACCGAAGCGCTCCTACCCAATCGTAGATCAGCCGCACGGTCACCCCCTCCCGCGCCTTGTTTGCCAGCAGCTCGGCGAAGACCTCTCCCTCCCCATCTTCGTGGAGAATGTAGCTTTCAAAATAGATCTTTCGCTGGGCTCGTCGAATCGCTTCCTGCCAGGCGGGATAGTTCTCCCTGGCGTCTCGCAGGATCCGGACATGGTTTCCGTGAATCAGGGGGGCGCCCGCGCTGCGTGCCAGGGCCCGCTCCGTGTGGAGATGCATTCGTGTCCTTGCCCTGGTCATCGCGTCTTTCCCTCCTCTCCTTCTTTATACGCGTCGAAAAAAGTGTAGCACAGGCGAGGGAGAGCGACCGCTGGCGATTGTTTCAGAGCCGGAGGGCGTCATATAGTGAGCTTTTCCCGGGGCACATCGCGGTGATCCGTTCGGCCCCACTTTTTCCCAAAGGAGTTGAGAAGGATCGGCATGCGGATGGAAGGCAAGAGACCCCGGGTTCTGGCGGCGATGGCCCACCCGGACGACGCGGAGATCCTGGTCGGAGGAGTGTTGCTCCAGCTGCAGTCGCTCGGCTGTCCGATTGGCATCCTGACGATGACCAGCGGCGATTGCGGTTCGGCGACCCACTCGAAGGAGGAGATTTCGAGAATCCGCCACGCCGAGGCCCGCGAAGCGGCCGCCTACCTGGATGGCTGGTATGGCTGCGCGGGGCTCCTCGACATCGAAGTCATCCTGACCCCTGACAACCTGCGCCGCGTCATCGAAGCGATGCGTCAATTTCGGCCCGACGTCGTCATCACGCACTCGCCCGTCGACTACATGCTCGACCATGAAGAGACCGTCCGACTGACGCGAGCCGCCACCTTCGCGCTGGCCATGCCCCTCTATCAGACGCGCCAGATCGCGCCGACACCGGCGACGGAGGGTACTCCGGCGCTCTACTACGCCGATCCGGTCGAGGGAACCGACCATTGGGGAGAGCGGGTACCGCCCGAGTTCTACGTCGAGATTGGGCCCGTGCTCGAGCGGAAGCGCACGCTGCTGAGCCACCATCGATCCCAGCGGGAGTGGCTGCGGGCTCATCACGGAGTCGACGAGTATC
>JBEIJP010000059.1:0-10082 GCA_040380245.1 Acidobacteriota bacterium
CAACAACCTTCGTGTCTTCGCGGCTTCGCGTGAGAAAAAGAACCGGGCCCACGTCACGAGGGAAGAGGAGGAGTGAAGAGTGAGGAGAACGTACTGCACGAACCATGCTTGACATTGTTGAGAAAGAGAAAGTAATGATGAACCCCTCCTCTGAGCGTCCGCGGGAGCGGTCGACCATTTGAGGAGCGTTCCTGCCGGAGGACTCTCACGCGCGTTCGCCTTGATTATATTGTTGCGAGACTCGATCACAGGGCGGGAACGTCGGAGAGGGGAGTTCGGCACGGAGTGCCTGGTTCAACATTTCTTTCACGGGAGGCGAGCGATGACCTGGCTGACGCGTCTTGTCATTTCCAGCAGTCTGGCGGTGTTGATGGTCTCGACGGCGCGTGTCTTTACGCAGAGTCCGGTGACGATGCCGACGGAATGCACGGTCGCCACGCTGCAGGCGCGAGCGCCGAAGGGGACGACAATCACAGCGGCGACGATGGTTGCGGCCGCCGGGCGGGTGCCCTCGCACTGTCTGGTCGACGGCCACACCACGTCGGTAGGGAACGAGGTCAACTTCCGACTCGGGCTGCCGCGGGAATGGAATGGCAAGCTCTACTTTGTCGGTGTGGGCGGACTTGGCGGGCGAATCGGGACGCTGACACGTGGGCTCGCACGCGGCTACGCCTCGGCCTCGACCGACACGGGGCACACCATCGATGACACGACCTGGATGTCGAACCGGGCCAAGGAGATCGATTACGGCCATCGCGGCACGCACGTCACCGCGGTAGCAGCCAAGGCGCTGACCGCGGCATTCTATGGTCGGCCAATTGCGCACGCCTATTTCGACGGCTGCTCGAACGGGGGGCGCCAGGCGTTAATGGAGGTGCAACGGTATCCGAACGACTTCGACGGCGTCATTGCCGGCAACCCGTCGACGGGCACGGCGATGCAGTTGGGCCGCGCGTTGGTCTACCAGAAGATGCTGGCGAAGGCCGGGTATTTCCTCACCGAGGCGGCAGTGGAGTTGATCTCGCAGGCGACGCTCTCCGCCTGCGACAAGACCGACGGGTTGGAAGACGGGCTGATCAGCGAACCAACGCGCTGCGCCTTCGATCCCGAGACGCTCAAATGTACGGGCGGGAAGACGACGGGTTGCCTCAGTGAGGGACAGCTGTCCGTCGTGCGGCAGATCTACGGTGGAGCGAAGCTGCCGAGCGGCGAGGTCTATGCGTGGGGCTTTCCGGCAGGCCACGAGGGGGGGAGCACTGGCTGGCGGGCGTGGATTTCGGGACCGGAGGAGCCGCAGCCACAGCCGGACGGCACGCTGGCCTATCTCGGCGGACGGCTTCCGATCGGCTTTCCCATCGCTGAGGCGAATATGAGCGGGCTGGCCCTCGAGCAGGACGATCCGTCATTCTCGTGGCGAACCCTGAAATTTCCGGCCGATGTGGCCAGATTGAAGACGATGAGTGAGATTCTCAGCCCGCTCGACGCCGACCTGCGCCCTTTCCAGAAGCAGGGGGGGAAGTTGCTGCTCTACCACGGTTGGGCGGACCCGGCGATCAGCGCCAATGGGACGGTGGCCTACTTCGATCGGGTGACGGCGACCGTTGGAGGGCCGGTGCAGGCCGACACCTTCGCACGCCTCTACCTGATTCCGGGGATGCACCACTGCAGTGGCGGGCCGGGGCCAAACGAGTTCGACTTCCTCACGCCGCTCGAGCAGTGGGTCGAACAGGGCGTCGCGCCAGGACCCATCGTGGCGACGCACCGCACGGCCGGTCAAGTGGACCGCACGCGGCCGCTCTGCCCACATCCACAGGTGGCCCGCTACATTGGAACTGGCAGTATCGACGAGGCGGCGAACTTCCGCTGCGCCCAGTAACGCGTAATTCGGGCCAATCAGGAACCGCGCATTGACCGGCCCGGGCAGACGCCCTTACAATCGCGCTGGCTCGGAGGGCAGTCCGCCTCAAACCGGGCAACGCGATCCAGACCAGCAACGAAGGTACCCCGCGAGCCCTATCAACGAGAGAGGGGCGAAGGGTTCATCACCCGCAGAGCAGATCGTCGACTCTTCCCTGACGGCAACCAACCACCTTTCTCAGGGAACTTGTTGGAACACTTTGACCATTGAGGGGAACAGATCAGTCATGAAGGAGCAGCAGGACGGCACGAGCGATCCCAACGGAGAGCAGTTGACATCCCCGCTTCCGGCAAACCGGAAGACGGCGGCGGTAACAAGGCGGCGGTTTCTGGCTTCAGCGACGGGAGTAGGGGCTGGAGTGGGTTTGAGCGAACTCCTCCCGAGCCTCAGTCCAACGCTTGAGGGGTTGACCGGTCTGGTGTCCGCCGCCTCCCGAGTTGGAGCAGAGCAGGCGCAGTCGATCCCGGGGAAGGAGCGGCTGATCGTGCGCTCGCTTCGGCCAGAGGATCTGGAGACTCCCCCCGCGCTGCTCAATACCTGGCTGACGCCCAACGATCTCTTCTACGTCCGCCACCACTCCTATGCCCCTGTCCTCAACGAGTCCGTCGCCAGGGCGTGGACGGTGCGGGTCGATGGAGCGGTTGAGTCGCCCCTCTCGATCACCCTCGATGAGATGAAGCGAATGCCGAAGGCCACCGTGACGGTCACCCTCGAGTGTGCCGGAAATGGACGCGCTTTCTTCGACCCACCGGTCGCCGGCATTCAATGGGAGAAGGGGGCGGTGGGAACAGCCCGCTGGACGGGCGTCCGGCTGGCCGACCTGCTCAAGCGGGTCGGCGTTCGCTCGACTGGCAAGTATGTGCTCTTTGACGGAGCGGACAAACCGGTCGGCAAGATGCCTGACTTTCAACGCAATGTTCCTCTGGACAAAGCGCTCCATCCAGACACGATTCTGGCCTACGAGATGAACGACCAGCCCCTGCCCCCGCTGCATGGTTATCCGCTCCGGGCCATCATCCCGGGCTGGGAAGGCGCCTATGCCGTCAAGTGGCTGGACCACGTCCGGGTGCTCGAAGCGGAGCACGATGGCTTCTTCGTCAAGACGGCTTACCGATATCCAAACATCCGAGTGGCGCCGGGCGCCGCGGTTCCGCCGGAAAATATGCTGCCGGTGAAGGGGTTGGTCGTCAAATCGCTGATTCACACCCCAACGGATGGAGCCACCTTCGCGCCGGGGACGATTCGGATTGCCGGCTTTGCCTGGGCGGGGGAGACGGCGATTCGTCGAGTCGATGTCTCGCTCGACCAGGGATCGACCTGGATTCAGGCTCGCCTGGGGAGCGAGCGCGTGCGCTACGCCTGGCAATCGTTCGAGCACCAGTTCTCGATCACCAAGCCCGGATCGTATCTGCTGATGGCACGGGCGACTGACGAACAGGGCAACATGCAACCTGTCGCTCCGCACTGGAACCCTTCCGGATACCTTTGGAATGTCATCGACCGCGTGAGGATCACCGTCAATGCCTCGTAATCATCGTCGCATCGCATCGATTGGGCTGCTGATCGCCCTCGTCTGGCTGATCGTCGGATCGACGGATCGGTGGGGTCTCTCGGTAGCGGAGGGGGCCGTCGAGACAGGTCAGACAAGCGCGGATCTCCCTGACGGACCGGGCGTGGAGATCGCGCGACGGGCCTGCCTCTCCTGCCACGAACCCGACCTCATCGTTTCGCAGCGACTCTCCCGTGCCGGCTGGGTGCGGGAGGTCGAGAAGATGGTGCGGTGGGGAGCGGTCATCGCCGATGCCGAGAAGGACCCGTTGGTCGACTACTTCGCAGCCCGTTTTGCCCCGCGCCGGGCATCCAGCGCCGCGGCGGCTCCGGCGTCCGGAGTCCTGGCCGGCGAGGCCATCTTCGAGCAGCGCTGCCTGTCGTGCCACGAAGCAGACCTCACCCGTCAGCAACGGCTGAGCCGAGCCGGCTGGGTTCGCGAGGTCGAGAAGATGGTCCGGTGGGGAGCCGTCGTTCCCGAGGCGGAACGCGACCCCCTGATCGACTATCTGAGCCAGTCCTTCGCCCCAGGCCGCTAGCGCCGGCTTACTCGCGACGAGGCAGCGGGGAAGGAGGGGTTCGCTGAGCCTCCGCGCTCCGCGGATACCGCTTCCGCAGTTCCTCAAACGCCGCCCCATCGTAGCGGAGCGTCCCGCTCGCTCCATCGTAGAGAAAAGAGAGTCCCAGTCGGTAATACCGATCGAGGCTGACATAGCCCATCATCGCCGCTCGGCGTCGCGTCGGGTCGATGGCGTCCAGGCGTCGTTCCGCCTCGTGCGTCAGGCGATAGGCGACCCTTGTCATCGTCTCTCCCAAGAGCCAGAGTGCGCGGGGAGCCACCGCGTGCCCACGGAAATGGAGCGTGCAGAGGCGGGCGAGGCTGACTTTGACGTAGTCGTCTTCGGTCTCCTCGATCACCCGCCAGAGCCTCTCTCCGTCCGCGCGATCTCCGGGACGG
This sequence comes from Acidobacteriota bacterium, assembly GCA_040380245.1. Classification (GTDB taxonomy): domain Bacteria; phylum Acidobacteriota; class Blastocatellia; order RBC074; family RBC074; genus CAIOZW01. Next base: position 4,425 of record JBEIJP010000059.1, read on the forward strand.
ATCAGGGCGGCTTCGTGAATCCACCCCCGAGTCCGACGGCTGACCGCCACCCGGTAAAAGCGCTCTTCCTGGCGAATTCGTGGGGAACCGATCAACCAGACCTCCCGTCCGCGGCGCAGTCGACGTTGCAACCGTCCTTCCCAACCTGGCCTCTCCCAAAGAGCGGAGAACCGCTCATCGACGACGACCGCCCGTCGGACCGGAGCCGGCGTGCCTTCCCCAGCCACGCTCCCTCCCTGTGCCAGAGCCACTGGCCAGCTGACCAACCCACAGAGGACGATGACGCCCCTCCTCCACAATCGACTCTCCATTCTCCCTCCTCTCACTCGAGAAAGACTTGACCTCCTCGCGACAGAACGTCGCCAACGCCAGGCAGTTGACTTCGTTCCGACCCGAAGAGCCGGGATGGCAGGGGATGGCAGGGGGTGGCAGGGGATGGCAAGGGGTGGCGGGGGGTGGCGGGAAGAGACGGAAGTCAGAACGCGCGCGGGGAACCGCGAGGCGCGGTGAACTCGACCGGCATCGAGAAGGCGGTGAACTGCGGGCCATACCGCGCCTCCTGCGCCTCGATCGCCCCCAGGTAGTCGAAGAGGAGAAACCCCTTGCCTGGAGGCGCGGCGACCAGGTGTTCCACAAAGAAGCGGTAGGGGAGGCTCTTGCGTCGGGCCTGCTCACGCCAGGCGCTCAGGATCTGAATCGGGAGAAAGTAGATCGACCGGTGGAGGCTGAACTCGACGAGAAAGCCGGCGACCGCTCCGCAGCGGGCGGTCCGCACCAGGTAATCGACTTGATGGGCGTGGAGGTTGTCAAAGTCGAGCGCGTCGCGCCGGGTCGTCTTCGCGTCAAAGAAGATGGCACGGCCCGCCGGTGCGAGGGTTCCGCCGTAGTCCGGCTCCCCCTTGGCTTCCGGGACAAACTGACGGGAATCGGCCCCCCTCTCCCCTCTCTGTTTCCCGGATGGGATCTGCAGCGCGCCGACCGGCAGTCGCCCTCTCACCTCCACAAGGGTGGCGGCAGCCGCCCCCAGGGATCGGGAACGGGTTTGGCCAAGGAGGAACTTGCCGGGAATGGCCTTGCGGGTGATGCAGGCTCTTCCCTCCCGCTCGTAGACCTCATGAATTCGATTGAGGAGCGACTGGAATCCGCTGCCGGTCTCGGCTCCACGCCGTTGCAGAGTCATGGCCCCCTTCCCTTCAGGTACGACCGCGGAGCGTGAGCGTTTCGCCAGGGGGGAGGGGGAACGGCGAGAGCGCCCCCACCTCAAGCCTGATCGAGAACGTCGTCATCGATCTCGAAGTTGGAGGCGACATTCTGAACGTCGTCGTTATCGTCGAGGGCGTCGTAGAGCTTGAGCATCTGGTTGGCGGCCCCGCCTTCGAGCTTGATGGTGTTCTGCGGCACCATCGTCACCTCGGCGGAGAGCGGCTCGATGCCGGCCTTCTTGATCTCCTCCAGCACGGCATGGAAATCGTCTGGCGAGGTGAGCACCTGATAGGAGTCCCCGTGGCTAACCATATCCTCGGCCCCCGCCTCGAGCGCCAACTCGAGCATGGCGTCCTCGCCCTTGGCCGTGGCGTCGATGATGATCTGCCCCTTTTTATTGAACATCCAGGCGACCGAGCCGGACTCCCCGAGATTGCCCCCATTCTTCGAGAAGATATGGCGAATCTCCGAAACGGTCCGGTTGCGATTATCGGTCAGGGTGTTGACCATCACCGCCACGCCGCCGGGGCCGTAGCCCTCGTACATGATCTCGTCGTAGTTGACGCCTTCCAGCTCTCCAGTCCCGCGCTTGATCGCTCGGTCGATCGTATCGCTGGGCATATTGGCGGCCTTGGCGTCGCTGACCGCTTTTCGCAGTCGCGCGTTGCCTGCCGGATCGCCGCCGCCCCCTGTCCGCGCGGAGACCGTGATCTCTTTGATCAGTTTGGTGAAGAGCTTGCCGCGCTTGGCATCCAGCGCGCCTTTCTTATGCTTGATCGTATGCCATTTCGAATGCCCGGACATATCTCGAACCTCTTGCAATGGTTGTGGGATGGGAAATAAGAGAGGAATATAGCACAGCCTGTCGGAGTCCGTAAAATGAGTGGTGACTTGACTAATCGCCTTCTTGCCCCCACCATCCCCCCATGGAAGAGCGGACGAGGTCGAGTCACTCAGCGGAGAAGATGTACGAGAAGACCCTGCAGCGGGCATTTCGCCTGCTCTCCTATCGGCCACGAACCATTGCCGAGATGCGCGGCAGACTGCTTGAAAAAGAATGGGCCGTCCCTGAGATCGTCGAACAGGTGATCGCTCGACTCCAGACGCTCAACTACCTCAACGACGAGGACTATGCCGAGCGCTTCGTCACCTCGCGGCTGGAGCGGGGCGCCGTCGGAGCGATCCGGCTGCGGCGTGACCTGCGGCAGAAGCACCTCCCGGCGCCGGCCATCGACCAGGCCGTCCGTCAGATCTACGCCGAGCATCCGGAAGAGGAGTTGATCGTCGCGGTGACGGAGAAATGGCTCGCGCGCAAGGGAACGCCGGCGACTCCGGCTGACGCGCAGAAGCTCTGCGCCTTTCTGCTGCGTCGCGGCTTCTCTCCAGCACTGGTCTATCGCACGGTGCGACAATGCCAGTCCCCCCTCGAGTCAAGCGTCGATCCGGAGACGGCGCCGGCGATGGACGATCCACTGGGCGACGAGGCGTCGGCACGGAATTCCACCCGGAAGATGGGGGACCTCGACCCAGGCGCGGAGCCCTCGGGCCGTGGCTGGCTCCGCCGATCTTCCCTGCGTCGGCGGCTGCCGGATCGTGGGGCGGAGTGAGCCAGGTTCGACCTCTTGAACGGCGAGGCGTTCTGCGCTGCAAAGAGTGGCCCGCGACTCGTTCCTCAAACGGATCAGGTGATGGAGAGAATGGACTACCACCGGGGAAGGCTCGCCGGACGAGGTGACTTCCCTCGATCGACGGAAGGAGAAGGACCAGGATGAAACCGGAGAAGACAATGACGACGCGACCAAGCAGCACAGACCGGGGGGCCGCCAGACGCGCCACCCGCCCTCGCGAGATCCCGACCATGCTCGGCGTAGCGATCGCGCTGACCGCTCTCCTGGCAATCGTGCCCGTACGATCAGTCGCTCAGCAGCCAGTCCGCGTCCAGACCGCGGCCCAGGGCGCATCCGACCAACCCAGCCCGGAGGAGATCATCCGCCAGTTCACCACCAAAGAGTCTGAACTGCGTGAGATCTGGAAAGAGTACTCCTACCAGCAGGAGTCCCGGATGCAGGTGATTGGCCCGGCCAACACCATCTCGGGAGAGTACTACCAGGTCTCCGACTTTATCTTCAACGACGCGGGGAGACGGCTCGAAAAGATCATCAAGGCTCCTCCCTCGACCCTCGATCGCGCGGGGCTGATCATGACGCAGGAAGACAAGAACGCCTTCATCAATCTGCAGCCCTTCGCCCTGACGGCGGAAGACCTTCCCAACTACAGCGTCTCGTTCGTCGGGAGGGAGAAGGTCGATGAGATCGGAACCTATGTGTTCGACGTGACGCCGCGGATCATGGCCAACCGGCGCGAACTCAACCGGCTCAAGGACAAGCGGATCGAAGGCATCTATTTCATGGGGCGCATCTGGGTGGATGATGTCGACCTCATGATCGTCAAGACGGCGGGCAAGGTCGTTCCGGAATTCAAACAACGCTTCGCCAAGTTCGAGACCTACCGGGAGAATATCGATGGGAAGTTCTGGTTCCCGACCTACACTTACGGGGATGATATGCTGGAGTTCGACCAGTTTCGGGTGCGGGTCCGGATGCAGATCAAGTATCGCAACTATCGTCGCTTCCAGTCGGATGTGCGAATCACTGGGGTCGATGAAGTGATCGAGGATCTCCCGGAAGAGGAGTCGAAGGAGGGATCTCCCGCGCCAGAGAGCGGCAAGCCGCGCCCCGGCGCCAACCCGCCAAAGCCCGAAAAGCCTAAGCGGCCGCGGTTTTAAGCCGGGTTCCCCACAGGATTCCGATCAGAAGAAGACCCGTCGCAAGTGAGATTCCCGCGCCGAGGAGCAAGGAGGTTGGGCGATAGCGGTACTCGACGAGATGCTGGCCGGCCGGAACCGCGACCGCGCGGAGGTGGTAGTTGACGCGGCGCCAGGAATGTTCCTGCCCATCGATCGTCACCTTCCATCCGGGGTCGGCCGGTTCGCTGACGAGAAGGAGGGCCGGCCGGCTGGCGCGGGTCTCGATCCGCAGGCGATCGGCCTCCCGGCTGACGAGACGGGCCTCTCCATCCACACGTGTGGGCCGTTCGGCCCCTTCGCCCCGTTCGTCTGGTCTCAGAAATGGAGCGTACCAGGGGCTGTCCCCGTCGGCGGCCATCTCGACGAGGGCGGTCTGGCGAGGGTCGAACGGCTGGCCGTTATCGGCGACAAAGTCGCCACGGATCCACTTGAGCTGATCCCCGTCATAGGCAGGGAGAACCTGCGCGACCAGCCAGCATCGCGGGAGCTGCTGCTGGTTCTCCAGAACCCGATAGTCCGCATAGCTCGGATCGGCACTTCGTACATTTGTCTCTCTCCAGCGGGAGGCCGAGTCCGCCTCGTGGCGGCCGGTCATCTCACGCCGCTGGCCCGTCTTCAGGTTTTCAATCCCCAGATGAAGCAGGCGCAATCGGTCTTCCGCGGGAGATGTTCCCTCCGGTCGGCGGCCCAGCGATCGACGGCCATGCCCGACTTCGACACGGAGAGGGGTAGGGCAGAGACGGAGAGCGGGGGGGAGCAGAACCCGGGTCACGATCCGACCTGGCCGGGAATCGAGGGGAACAGACCAGGCAGGATCGGTTCCACACGCCACCGTCACCGCCGAGGGAGCTTGCGTGGGAAGCTCGGCTTCGAGATGGAGCGTCTCCGCGCCAATCGACCGGGGCGACTCGATCTCGCCGCGGACGCGTGTCGAAGGCGGAATCTCCACTGGAAGTAGCGGGGATAAGGGCATTGGCTCCCAGTCCGGGGGAATCAGCACATGCCGGACGTGGAGGAGGTCGAGCGTGCGGTCGCGCGGCATGAGGATACTTCCCAGATAGCTCCGCCCTCCCTCGTCAATTCCGGTCCAGGTCTTGTAGCGTTGGTCGAGGAGAGGATCATAACCGGTCGCCATCTCCTTCCCGGCGAAGAGAAGCGGAGAGAACTCCCCGTGCTTCGGCGCGAGGAGGACGTGGGCCCGGTGGAGTGTAGCAGGATCCTCGCCCGGCCGCGGACGCAACGCCGACGGAACGGCGCGCCCGACCGCGGCCTCGACGGACGGTGGGTGATGGATCGGCGCCAGCAGCGCGTAGAGATGGTACTCGGCGAGAAGAAATCCAATGAGGAGCAGCCAGGACCAGCGGTGTCGCCATTGCCCCCCGGACCGCCCGGCGGATGCTGCCCACAGAAGCAGGCATGCCAGCCCGGCAACCACGATCGGGACGACAAACTCCCCGCCAGCGAGATCCAGGAAGCCCTCGGGCAGTGACTGCCAGTCGGGCATCGAGCGGAAGAGCCGCTCGACCCGTCGGGAATCGAGAAGGACCGCGGCGCCAACTATTCCGACCAACAGCGTCAAGAGGAGGGCCGCTCCGCGAACCACCGCCCGGAGCCCCTTCTCACTCTCGCGGCAGAACCGGTCGAATCCA
>JBEIJP010000060.1:0-10023 GCA_040380245.1 Acidobacteriota bacterium
CGTGCGCTACCGCCTGATGGACGTCGACGTCGTCATGCGGCGCTCCTTCGCCTACATCATCGCGACGCTCTCGGTGGCGGCGCTCTTCGGGTCCGTCATGGCGATCAGCTACGAGGTCCTGCGGTCGCTCATCCCCCAGGGGGCGACGCTCCTGCTGGCGGCGGTGACGATGTCGGTCATCGCCATGCTCTTTGCCCCAGTCAAGAACTGGGTTCAGGAGCGCATCGATCGCCTCTTCTACGGGGAGAAGTACGACTATCGCCTGACCCTCCAGGATTTTGGCCGCACCCTCTCGGCGACGACGGAACTGGATCCATTGCTGACCAACCTCATGCGCCGGCTGAAAGAGGTCTTCTCAGTCGAGCGCATGGGCATCTTCATCGAGGATCCAAAAAGCCCTTCCGGCTTCCACCTGGTTCGGTCGGAAGGATCCGACTCGATCGAAGAGCTGCCGGACAACTTCCTCGCCGAGCTGCGGGTCTTCAGCGGCGCCAATGGGATCGTCCGGGCCGACGAGATGAGTGGGCTCGAGTGGGACCTCGCGGCCGTGGAGGTCAGTGAAGAGACTCTCGAGAGGTCCTCTCACCACTACCAGTACTTCGTCCCTTGCGCGGCCCGATCGCGCGTCGTCGCGGTGATCGCGCTCGGTCGCACCCTCGACGGAGCGCTCCTCTCCTCCGAGGATACTGCGCTCCTGCGGGCCATCTCCGGGTATGTCGCCGTGGCGATCGAGAACGCCCTCCTGCTCGAAGAGCAAGCTCGACGGGCGCGCGAGCTGGCTCGCCTCAAGGAGTTCAACGAGAACATCATCGAGTCGATCACCGTCGGGGTGCTGGTCATCGACCTCTACGGGCGGATCACCAACTGGAACAGCGCGCTCGAAGCCATCTACGGACGCCGTCGGGAAGAGGTCATTGGGAAGCGCCTGACGCAAATCTTCGAGAGTGGCATGTTGCGCTCCCTGCGGGAATGGATGCGTGATAAGGACGCGAGGCGGGAGTGGCAGGCAGGAGAGCCGATCAATCTCTATAAATTCCGGGCTCGCTCGTTCGATGGCCGTGACGTCATCCTCAACATCTCGCTGGCCCGCTTGCAGGGCCGCAACGAATCGTTTGAGGGCACCCTGGTGGCGATCGAGGACCTCACCGAGCGGATTCGCCTTGAGGAGCAGCTGCAGCAGAGCGACAAGCTCTCCTCCATCGGGCTGCTCGCCGCCGGAGTGGCCCACGAGGTCAACACTCCCTTGACCGGGATCTCCTCCTATTCCCAGATGCTGATGGCGCAGCTGCCCCCAGGGGATCCCCGCCAGCAACTGCTGGAGAAGATCTATCGGCAGACCTCCCGCGCCTCCTCGATCGTCAACAATCTACTCAACTTCTCCCGGGTGAGCGATGCCCGCTTCAGCGCGGTCGATCTTCATCAAGTTCTGGATGACACCATCCAATTGTTGGAAGCGCAACTCCACAACACCGAGATCGAGGTCGTCCGGCACTACACCGAGTCACTTCCATCACTCCCCGGCAATGCCCCCAAGCTGCAGCAAGTCTTCATGAACCTGATCCTCAACGCGCGGGACGCCATGCCGCGGGGCGGACGGCTCGCCATCTCCACCGCGCACGAAGGGGGCTGGATCTCGATCCGCTTCGCCGACAATGGACTCGGTATCGCTCCGGAGCACCTCAACCGCATCTACGACCCCTTCTTTACTACCAAGCAGATCGGGAAGGGAACGGGGCTCGGTCTCGCCGTCAGCTACGGAATCATTCAGGACCACGGAGGGGAGATCGTGGTCGAGAGCAAGGCTGGCGAAGGGACCATCTTCCGGATCAACCTCCCCCTGACGACGGCCCATCACCAGCTGGCCACCGCCGGCGACTGATCTTCTTTCCCCAACCCCCCTCTGGCCATCCCCCTTTCCATCTCCTGCGCAGGCATAGAAGAAGGTCTCCATTCCCTGTGGTCGACCTGGTCTCTCTGCTCCCTGTCCTTTCCCCCATCAGGAAAAATTTTTGTGCACGGTGCGGGGAACGACAAAATTCCCCTGCGGGAATCGTCAATAGAGGTGGAGGCAGGCGCTTCCAAATGTGTGAGTTTCGCGTGCGGCAAGTCTTTCCCAAGACGAGGCCGCATTTTTTTTGCCCGGATGCTGGTCCGCGGTCCTTCCCTGAGAAATATTCACCTTTTTTCCGGAGAGGGAGCAAACGAGGCCGACGACAAGCGTCCATAACAGTGGAGACAAGAGTTTCCAACTGTGTGTTTACCTGACTTGACCGCGGCGTGGGCTGATGAGAATCGGCAGCGTCGCGGTCTTTTTCCGTCTGATCTTCCTCACTTCCGGCGCCGTGTGTCAGGGCTTCTGCGGAGGTTCGTGCAGGACACCGCTGGCGAAGAGGGAATCAAGAGTCGCCGCATCGAGATCGAGCAGGGACTGGAGGACTGGGCGGGTATGCTGTCCCAACAGAGGGGCCGGGCGCGGCGGGGCCGCGGGCGTGGACGAGAATTTGACAGGCGCGCCGATGACGGTGTACTCCCCGACCCGTGGATGATCAACCCTGGGAAAGAGTTGACGAGCCTTCGAGTGCGGATCGCGGAGGACTTCCGAGAAGGTACGCACCAGCGAACAGGGAATGCCGACCGCTTGCAGTCTCTCGACCCACTCGGTCGCGGTTCGCTCCCGGAAGATCGTTTCGAGCAAAGGCTCGAGCACCTCCCGGTGGGCGACTCGCTGCGGATTGGTCGCGTAGTCTGGATGATCCCGCAGGTCCAGTCGGTCGAGCACCGCACAGAGGGCGCCCCACAACTTCTCGCTCCCGATGGCAATCGCGAAGGCACGGTCGCTCGCTTCGAAGCAGCGGTAGGGCACGATCGTCGCGAAGGCCGTCCCCATCGGCTTTGGATCTCTCCCCGAGGGAAGGAATGTCGACCAGTTCGAGCTCATCGCCGAGATCATCGCGTCAAACATCGAGATGTCGATATACTGCCCCTCCCCACTCCGCTCGCGATGGTGGAGTGCGGTCAGAATGCCAATCACGGCAAACATCCCGGCGGTGATGTCGGCGACAGAGTAGCCGCTGCGAACCCGCTCGCCGGCCACCGTCCCGGTCATGCTGATCAATCCGCTCGAGGCCTGGAGGATGAGGTCCATCGCGGCTTCTTCTCGCGCCGGGCCCGTCTGTCCGTACCCGGAGATTGAGCAGTAGATCAGCCGCGGATGGAGCGTGCGCAGTGCCTCATAGCCAAGCCCAAGCCGCTCCATCGTCCCGGGTCGGAAGTTTTCGAGCAGAACGTCCATCCGTGGGATCAATCGCTGGCAGAGGGCGATCCCTTCCGGCCGCTTGAGGTCGATCGAGATGCCTTGTTTGCCGTGGTTGAGCCCGAGAAAGTAGGCCGATTCGCCCTCCAGAAAGGGAGGGCCCCAGGTTCGGCCCATATCCCCGCCCGTCGGCGACTCCAGCTTATAGACTTCGGCGCCGTATTCCGCCAAAATGAGCGTGCAATACGGCCCGGCCAGGGCGTGAGAGAAGTCCAGTATCCGGATGCCCTGCAGGGCAGGCAGCGGGTCAAGATGTCCGATGTTCATCAGGTGGCTCCAGGAGCGGGATTGACCGATGGAGCGTGGAGAGAACCGACTCTCCCCTCCGACCAGCCGATCCTTCCCGCTGACCGATCGACCAGAGTCCCATTATACGCGATCAACCGGAGCCGTCTTCGGTTCCCGACGCCGCCGTCGACCGACGCCGCCGTCGAAAGGAGAACCAACGCATGCGCGATTTCGATGTCGTGCTCTACGGTGCCAGTGGCTTTACGGGGAGGCAGACGGCCGAGTACTTCGCGCGGAACGCTCCGCCGGGTACTCTCCGCTGGGCAATCGCGGGGCGCAATCGCGCCAGGCTTGAAGCCGTGCGAGCTTCCCTCGGACCGACGGGTGAATCGATCGAGATCCTCGTCGCCGAGGCCCACGACCAGCCGGCGATCGATGCCATCGTCGCCCGAACCCGCGTCCTGCTGACTACCGCTGGCCCCTATGCCCTCTATGGCAGCCAGATCGTCGAGGCCTGTGTGCGCCACCGCACGCACTACGTTGACATCACTGGCGAGACGACCTGGGTCCGCGGCCTGATCGACCGCTATCACGACCAGGCGGCGGCGACGGGCACCCGCATCGTCCCCTTCTGTGGCTTCGACTCCGTCCCCTCCGATCTGGGGTCCTTTCTTCTCGTGCGCCATCTTCAGGAGCGTGGCGGCGCCAGGCATGAGTGCACCGGGGTTCGCGCCTTCCATCAGATGCGGGGCGGGCTCAATGGAGGGACGATGGCGACGGCCTTCCACCTCTACGAGAGCGGTCAGGCGTCCCGGGCCGCCGATCCGTTTCTCCTCTCCCCCGCGGCGCGGATCAGCGCCGATCAACTGGCCCGCAGTGCCGACCCACACGGCCCACGCTTCGATCCGGATCTGGGGCAATGGACCGCGCCCTTCGTCATGGGGCCCATCAATACCCGGGTCGTCCGCCGCAGTGAGGCGCTCTTCCGCGATTGGGGGGCAGGGTATGGCGAGGCGTTCACCTATCAGGAGTATACGCGGCTCAGCCAGGGCCCCGGTGGCGCCGTCGAGGCGGCGCTGCTCAGCGGAGCCAGCGCCCTCTTCGGAGGCATCATGGCGACTCCGCTTCGTCGGTTGCTCAAGCCGCTCGTTCCCCAACCTGGCGAGGGTCCCTCGGAAGAGACGATGAACCGTGGCTGGTTCCGCTGTGAACTGATCGGCCAGATCGAGGATGGCCGTGTCGTTCGCGGAATCGTCCAGGATCAGGGCGATCCCGGCAATCGCGCCACCGTCAAATTTCTCTGTGAGTCGGCCCTCTGCCTGGCCCTGGACGAGGCTCACCTTCCCGGAGGACCCACACGCGGGGGCATCCTTACACCAGCGACAGCCCTCGGAGACCCGCTCGCCGACCGGCTGAGACGTACCGGCATGACCATTCAAATGGGCATCTGACCGGCATCCCCTCAACCTGCAACGCAAGGATTCTCAATCATGCTTCCACACTTTCGACGTGCCGCTCTCCTGCTCTCCGCTCTCTCCCTGCTTCTTCTCGTCGGTTGGGGGGCAGCCCAGAACCTCCAGCTGCCCAAAGCCTATCTCGATGGCAATGGCCCGGGCTGGCGTGCGCTAACTGAGGACGACTTCACCGATGTCAATGGCCTGCCCGAGACCTGGGAGTGGAAGGATGGCTTGATCAAGACGACCGGCAAGCCCATTGGCGTCTACCGGACGAAGCAGATGGTGACCAACTTTGAACTGGTCGTCGAGTGGCGTCACCTCCAGTTTGGCGGCAACTCCGGTATCTTTGCCTGGGTTCCCGAAGCGGCCTTGACCGGGCTCCAGCCAGACGCCTTGCCCAAGGGCGGCATCGAAGTCCAGATGCTCGACCATGGCTATGCGGAACTGCACGCGCGTCGGACCGGGCAGAAGGGCGACTGGTTCACCACCAACGGAGACATCTTCGCCGTTGGCGCCTCGACGATGAACCCGTTTCCGCCGCTCTCTCCCAACGGATCCCGCAGCTTCCCGCGCCAGAATCGCAGCAAAGGCCACGGCGAATGGAACCATTACTATGTGCGCGCCATCAACGGCGAGCTGCGCCTCTGGGTCAACGGCGAGGAGGTCTCGGGTGGCCAGAACTGCCAACCGGCGACCGGGTATCTCTGCCTCGAAGCCGAGGGCGCTCCGGTCGAGTTCCGCAACCTGCGACTGCGCCAGTTGCCCTGACCCCATCCCCAACAGGAGGACTACCCCGTGTCGCCTCGTTACTGGATGATCACCAATCGTACTGTCTCGACTTCGAAGGAGGCGCCCTCCCTTGGCGAGAGCATCGCCCGGGATCTGACCTACTGGGTCTCCGAAGGCGGCCCCCTCATCTCGCTCAAGAGCTGGAAGAAGGTCAGCCAGAAGGTCTTCCACCAGCACCTTCTCCAGGCTGCCGATCGCTTTCCGCTGATGCGCGATCCTGAGGAGCACGAACAACAGCAACACGTCACCCTCTTCGTCCACGGCTACAACAACGATTGGAAGGACGCGGTCAAGCGCTATCAGCAGATCTGCCAGGACCTCTATGCTCCCCCGAGGAACCTTGGTCACTGTGTCCTCTTTACCTGGCCGTCCAATGGCCGCGTCACCAGCTACTACCCCGATCGCCGTGACGCGCGACAGACGGCGGATCAGCTCGCCGAGGTCCTCAACCAGCTCTACGACCATCTCGTCGGCAAGCAGAAAGAGGAAGAACCCGAGCGCCAGTGCCGCGCCAAGACCTCGGTCATTGCCCACAGCATGGGGAACTATGTCCTGCAGGAGGCGATGCGCCACTGCTGGGACCGCAACGATCGGCCGATGCTCGTCAGCCTCCTCAATCAGCTGGTCATGGTCGCCGCCGACGTCGACAACGATCTCTTCAAGAGCGGCGAACTCTCCGATGGCAGCGCCGGAGACGCCATTGCCCAGCTGACCTATCGCGTCACCTCTCTCTTCAGCGGGCGTGACACGACCCTCGGCCTCTCCGCCGGGCTCAAACACTTCGGCAAGCGCAGGCTCGGCCGCAGCGGACTCGACCGCAACTACCCTGTCCCCGACAATGTCTGGGACGTCGACTGCAGCACCATCATCTCCCCAGACCCACCCGAGAGCGTTCACCGGGCCTACTTTACGGAGCCGCCCGTTCTCGATCTGATGGAGCAGATCCTCAAGGGGGTCGATCGCCGGGAACTGCTCCGTCTGGAGCTGATTCCGGCGATCCATCGCACGGCTTGAGTTCTCGCGCTCAGCGCCGTCCAGCCCTACCCGGAAGAGGGAAGTCGGAGTAGGATCAAGGCGCGTCCCCGCCGGCGGACAGGTCGGATCCCCGACCACGCCGAAGCGCCTGACGGGGCAGCCGCCTGGCCTCTCCAGGCACAGAGAGAGAAGTGAGAAGGAGGAATCGGTATGAGAGAAATCGCGAAGATCCTGAGTCGACGATGGCAGCGTGGAGCGATCTCCGTCTGGATGATCCTGATCGCTGTCGCGCTGAGCGGTGGGAATGTCGGTTCGCAGGGCAGTTCGGCGCACTGGCCGCAGTGGCGCGGTCCCTCCTTCAATGGCGTCACCTCCCAGTCCGTCCCGGTCGAGTTTGGAGACACGAAGAACGTCAAGTGGAAGGTTGAGATCCCCGGGCGAGGCTTCTCCACCCCCGTCATCTGGGGAGATCGCATCTTCCTGACGACAGCGATCCCGACCGGCAAGAAGCAGGAGGCGGTCGAGCCGTCCGCCGCTGGCCCGGGAGGCAGGGGCGGCCGCCCAGGCGGGGCAGGGGGCGGCGCCGCCAGCGGCGAAGAGCACCGCTTTGTCGTTCTGGCGCTCGACCGTCGCACCGGAAAGACGCTCTGGGAACGCGTCGCCAAGGTCGCGACGCCCCACGAGGGCTACCATCGCCAGTATGGCAGCTTTGCCTCCAACTCACCGGCCACCGATGGGAAGCTCGTCTATGCCCCGTTTGGCTCCCGGGGCGTCTACGCCTATGACCTCAACGGCAAGCTCGTCTGGGAACGGGACTTCGGCGTCCAGATGCGCATGCGGCTCGCCTTCGGCGAGGGCAGCGCCCCCCTCCTCTACGAGAACATGCTGATCCTCAACTACGACAATGAGGGAGAATCCTTCATTGTCGCGCTCGACAAGCGCACCGGAAAAGACCTCTGGCGCGTCGCCCGCGACGAGGCCAGTTCCTGGTCGATGCCCTTCGCCCTCACCCACCAGGGTCAGAAGCAGATCGTCCTCAGCGCCACCAGGCGGACTCGCGCCTACGACCCCGCCAATGGCCAGGTCCTCTGGGAGTGCGGTGGTCTCGGCGGCAACGTCATTCCCACCCCGGCGCTCCAGGACGATCTCCTGCTGGTCATGAGTGGATTTCGCGATCCCAAACTGATGGCGATCCGCCTTGGAGGCAAGGGAGACCTGACGGGCACCTCCTCCGTCGTCTGGTCGACGACCCGCGGGACCGCCTACACCCCCTCCCCGATCCTCCTCGACAACAAGTACTACACCCTCTCCGACAATGGCCTGCTCAGCTGTTTCAACGCCACCACCGGCGAGCCGCACTACCTGCAGCGCCGCCTCGGCGAGCCTGACACCTTCAAGGCCTCCCCGATCGCCGCCAATGGGAAGCTCTACCTCGCCAGCGAGAGCGGCATCGTCAGCGTCGTCCGCATGGGCGCCGAGATGGAGATTCTCGCCACCAACCGCTTTGAGGACCAGTTCTTCGTCTCCTCCCCGATCGTCGCCGAGGGAGAACTCTTTCTTCGCAGCCGCACCCATCTCTTCTGCGTCAGCGAACGGAAGTGACTCTGGAGCGGGGAGGCCACTCCCCGCCAACGACTACCCAGGCGAGCAGACCCCCGCTCTGACCTCGGTCCGGCACGCCCTCCTTCTCTATCGGAAGGCCCCCCCCGCACGGCCTCAAGAGAGCCCGCACGGCCTCAAGAGAGAAAGATAGACCCTCTCTTCTCGCCCCAGATTCCTCCATTCGCACCTCTCGCGCCGCCTCCACGAAACCTCCGACCGCGACACGAAGTTTTGGACGATGATCGTTGAGCGTCTTGACCTCATCGGTTCTCTTCACTCCCTTCTCCTTCCCTCCCCATAGAGTCGCACGGAATTCTCGGCCGCGATGCCCTTCACGGAACGCTCAATGGTCCTCTTTTTTATGTCTCTTTTATATCTCTCGCTGATTGGGGGAAAAATTGGAGTAAAAATGGAGAACTATTTAATGAATAGTAGGGTTGATTTGCTGTTCAATTACATCTTCCCGAGCCTCCACCTGCGGCCCAATTTCGGGACGTCAAACAGATTTGGCAGATTTGGCAGATTTGGCAGACCTCGGGGCGTCCCCGTCGCGTCGGCAAGCGGTCCAGGATCTTTCCCCCGGTGATGGGAAAGTGGAGTTCATCTGTGACGGTCCCGGTCTTACCCGTGCGGTAGGAGGGGGTAAGGGACAATCCAGTTTTGATCAATGATCGAGAACAAACTACACACGAGAAGAATGGAAATAAAATGAAGAGAACACTCACCAAAGGGCTGATGGGAATGGTGGTCATGATCGTGATGAGTCTGGGCGCGGGAAGAGAGCCGCGACTGGACGCGGCAGGAGGAAGCGGGGAGAGTCAGCGGCGAGAGGGGACGGCGGAGAACCTGCCGGCGGGGATGGAGCGGTCCGATTGGAAGAGCATTCTGGCGGCGCATGAGGAGTGGAAGCACGCGATCGAGGCGGACGCAGAGAAAGGATCAGGATGGCGAGCGGAGAATCCAGGGACGGGGCTGCGGGCGAGCTTCGCGGAGAGGGGAGCGGAGGTGCGTCCGGAAGAGGGAGACTGGAGCTGGGGGCTGGAGCTGGTTAGCTACGGAGTGGGCACGGAGCAGCGGACGATGGGTGAGCGGAGACCGAAGGTCGGGGTGGGTGGCCGACGGATCGGGTATGAATGGGACGGGAACCTGGAGGAGTGGTACCAGAACCGGGAGCAAGGGCTGGAGCACGGGTACACGATTCGGGAGAGGCCCGGGAGAGAGGCCGCGCCGCTCGAGCTACGGGTGAGCGTGCGTGGGGGATGGAGGCAGATCGAGGTGATCGACGAGGGGGAGAGGGGTAACCTTTGGGCGTCAGCCGGGCGAGGCGCTGGTGCGGTATCGGGGGCTGAAGGTGATCGACGCTGAGGGGCGGGAGGTGGCCGCGAAACTGGAGCGGGAGGGGGAGGGTCAACTCCGCCTGATCGTCGAGGAGCAGACGGCGAGCTACCCGCTGACGATCGACCCGACAATCAGTCAGCAGGCCTACCTCAAGGCGAGCAATGCGGGGCAGGGGGATCAATTCGGATCGTCTGTGGCGATCTCGGGCGAGACGGTGGTCGTTGGGGCGCGTTGGGAAGACAGCAACGCGACGGGGGTCGGTGGGGAACAGGCGAACAATAGCGCAAGTATGTGACGAGCAGACTAATTAAATCAGAGCAC
>JBEIJP010000061.1:0-10016 GCA_040380245.1 Acidobacteriota bacterium
CCACTCCGGGTGAACGAACTCCTGTCCACTGAGGACCCGTTTGGGGGGCGCGTGTCCCGCCGGGGCGGGACCACCTTCGACATCGGCGGTGAGGAAGACATAGTTGCCCCAGATCACGGGTTGGGAAAATCCGGTTCCGGGAAGCGGGGTCTTCCAGCGGATGTTCCGGGTTTCGTCCCAGGTGGAGGGCAGTTCCCGCTCGGCTGAGACGCCCTGGCTCTCCGGCCCCCGCCACTGCGGCCAGTTGCTCTCTTTGCCCCGTGTTACTCCGTCGGCTGTCCGGATCTGTCCAAACAGCCCTGTCGCTACCCCAACCCCCAGGAGGACTCCGAGGAGAACTCCCCGTCTCGCCTCTGGTCTGCTCAGGAACAATTGCCCAGATCTTTCTCTGCTACGCATCCGTCTCGCCTCGCTTTCTCACCGTGCCGATGGTTGGGTGATCGAAGGGCCATTGCCCGGGACCACCTTGAACTGCCTTCCGGGGGACATTATAGTTTGGACGGATCAATTTGACAGGAGATGGAGGCAGGGCGGATCAAATTTCGGCGCAACCACCCCGGGTGGCTGACAGTCCTCTCCCTGTGTCACGCTGTGTCATGATGGTGGTGCGGGTGTCTGGCGAGTGAGAGGCAAGGAGCGGGTCGGCACGGTCCGCTCTCCTGAGGGAAACGCAAAGGGAAACGCAATAAGACCGAGAGGGCAAATCGGATGAGGAAGAGCCGCAGAGAGAGTCGGTGGACCGTCGCGAAGATCGAGGTCGGGTCGGTGGAATGGGGAGTCTTCCCGCGAAGGCTGTTCGGGGGCTTGCTGCTGCTTGGTCTGTTGTCCCTGGGCCATGGGGAGAGAGCAGGGGTCGGCGCCCAGTCGACGCGCCCAGCCCGCAGCGGCAGCGATTGGGCGGAGGGGCGTGGGCCGACCCGGGATGGCGTCTCTCCGGAGCGTAACCTGCCGGAGAAGTGGTCGCCCACGGGAGAGAACCTGCTCTGGAAGGCCCCGTACGGAGGGCGCTCGGCGCCGATCGTCATGGGCGGTCGCGTCTATCTCTTCAACAGTGCGGGGGAAGGCCCCTCGATGCAGGAGCGGGTCATGGCGCTCGACGCCGACACGGGCCGGGTCGTCTGGGAGTACCGCTTCAACGTCTATTCGTCGGATGTTCCGCCGCGCCGGATCGCCTGGTCCTCGCCGGCGGGCGACCCGGAGACGGGTCATGTCTATGCCTTCGGAGCTTGCAACGAACTGGTCGCCCTCTCCCGCGATGGAAAGCTGGTCTGGTCGAGAGCGCTGACCGACGAGTTTGGCGCCTGGACGACGCACGGAGGTCGGACGGTCTCGCCGATCATCGAGGGGAACCTGGTGATCGTCAGCACCATCTCCGAGGGGTGGGGCGAGAATGGAATGCGCCGTCACCGCTACTTCGCCTTCGACAAGCGGACGGGCGCGGCGGTCTGGATCAGCACCCCGGGGGGCAGACCCTTCGACACGACCTATTCGACGCCGGTGACGACGACGATCGACGGGATGCGGTTGATGGTCGCCGGAGCGGGAGACGGGTCCGTCAACGCTCTCCAGGTCCAGACTGGCCTCCCTGTCTGGAGCCTCGGGGTCAGCAAGCGCGGGGTCAATCCAGGAGTGGTTCTCCAGGGCAATCGTGCGTTCATCTCCCACCAGGAGGAGAACCTCGACACCAATGAGATGGGGCTGCTCGCCGCGGTCAATGTCGCCTCCAAGGGGACGCTCAAGCCGTCCGACGTTCTCTGGTCGGTGCGCAACGCGCAGCTGGGGCCCTCCTCTCCGGTGATCGATGGGCAGCGCTACTACCAGGTCGACGCCAGCGCCAATCTGCTCGCCTTCGACACGCGTGACGGCCGTCGCCTCTGGGAGAAGAAGCTGGGAACCATCCAGAAGGCCTCGCTGGTCTTTGGCGACGGCAAGCTCTACGTCGGGACAGAGAATGGCAAGTTCTATATCCTCAAGCCCGGTGAGACCGGTTGCGAGATCCTCGACGAAGACGAGCTGGAGCCAGGGATGGCCGTCGAGCAGAAGACCGAAGTCGGAGACGACCTGATCGCCTCGAACGAGCAGGTCATCGGATCCGCGGCGATCAGCCGCGGCCGCGTCTATTTTGTGTCGACCAAGCACATCTACGCCATTGGCAGGAAGCGCCAGCCAGCGCTGCCGTTCAAGCCAGTCCCTGCCGAGCCGGCCGCGGCGACAGCCACGGTCGCCCACGTGCAGGTTGCCCCAGTCGATGTCATCCTCCAACCGGGGCAGACGACCCGCTTCCAGGTGCGACTCTATGACGATCGCGGGCGGCTGATCCGCGAGGCCACCGACGCGCAGTGGACGCTGGAGGGGCTCAAGGGCACTGCCTCCGCCAATCAGTTCACGCCGGATCCGGCAGGCGGGGCCCAGGCCGGGCGCCTGCAGGTGACCGTTCCCGGCGCACCCGGGCTGAAAGGGACGGCCCACGTGCGGGTCTTTCCGCCGCTCCCGATCAGCGAAGACTTCGCCGCTTTTCCAGTCGAAACCTTTCCGGCGTGGTGGGTCAACGCGACGCCCAAGTACGCGGTCCGCGAGCTGGACGGCGGCAAGGTGCTCGTCAAGAAGTCGGACAATCCAGCCTTTCAACGGGCGCGGACCTTCCTGGGCCCAGCCGAACTGGCCAACTACACCGTCGAGGCCGATGTCCGAGCCGTCGAGCGTCGACGTCAGCTCGGAGACGCCGGCGTCGTCGCCCAGCGCTATCAGCTGACCCTCTTCGGCAACGGCCAGCGCCTGGAGCTGACCTCCTGGCAGATCGAGCCGCAACGGGCCATTCGCCAACCGTTCGCCTGGAAGAAGGACACGTGGTATCGGCTCAAACTGTCGGTGACCAACCTCCCGGATGGGAAGGTGCGGGTGCAAGGCAAGGCCTGGCCCAGCGCCGATCCCGAACCGGCCGCCTGGATGATCGAGCATCTCGATCCGATCGGCAATCGCCAGGGGAGCCCCGGGATCTTCGCCTATGCGCCCAACGACGTCTTTTTCGACAACCTGAAAGTGACGCCCAATCGCTAGTTCTCCCAACCAGCCTTCCCCTCAATCAACGGGACGGGGAGGGGCACACGACGCTGAACAAGCTCAACGGAAAGAGGGTAGAGTGATGAACATACGCAAGAGGAACGTGACCTTTCGGCATCGGCTGGTTGCCGTCGCACTGCTCGTGATGGCGGGTGGTCTTGTCTGGAGCGGGGGCTGGCGGGAGGCAGGGGCTTCGCGACTCCTTGCGAGCGCGGCTGCCAGCGGGGACTGGCCGATGTGGGGGGGGAGACCCGACCGCAATATGGTCTCTTCGATGAAGGGGCTCCCGACCAGCTGGGACGTCGAGAAGAAGATCAATGTCAAGTGGGTCGCGGCCCTTGGGTCACAGAGCTATGGCAATCCGACAGTCGCCGGCGGGATGGTCTTTGTCGGCACCAACAATGAGGGAATGCGTGATCCGAAACAGGGAGGAGATCGCGGGGTTCTGATGGCCTTTCGCGAATCGGACGGCGAGTTCATGTGGCAGCTGACTCACGAAAAGCTGCCGGCAGGCCGCGTCAATGACTGGCCCTTTCAGGGCGTCGCCTCCTCGCCGCTGATCGATGGCGACCGTCTCTACTACGTCTCGAATCGGGCTGAGCTGATCTGCGCCGATCTCCAGGGATTTCGGGACGGCGAGAACGACGGTCCCTTCCAGGGGGAGAAGTTCACCGGCCAGCTCGATGGCGATATTCTCTGGAAGTTCGACATGATCGAGGAGGTGGGCACGCATCCCCACAACCTGGCCAACAGTTCGCCGGTGATCTACGGCGATCTGATCTACCTCAGCACCTCGAACGGCCAGGACGAGAGCCACGTCAACATTCCTTCTCCCCGGGCCCCCTCGATGATCGCGGTCAACAAGAAGGATGGGACGCTCGCCTGGGAGGTCAATCACGTAGGGGAGAAGATCCTTCACGGCCAGTGGTCCTCGCCCGCGGTCGGGAAGATCGGGGATGTCGTGCAGGTCGTCATTGGCGAGGGCGATGGCTGGGTCCGGGGCTACGAAGCCTCAAGCGGCAAGAAGCTCTGGGAGTTCGACACCAATCCGAAGGAATCTGTCTGGCCCAAGACGCGCAATGAGATCATCAGCACGCCGATCATCTTCGAGGATCGCGTCTACCTGGCCAATGGCCAGGATCCAGAGCACGGAGAGGGGGTTGGCCACCTTTACTGCATCGACGCGACCAGGCGCGGCGATCTGACCCAGGCGGGGCGCGTCTGGCACTTCGACAAGATCCGTCGGTCCATTTCGACTGGGGCCCTCCACAACGGGCTGCTCTACTACTCGGACTTCAGCGGCTTCCTCCACTGCCTCGATGCCAGGACCGGAAAGGAACTCTGGCAGCACGATATGTTCGCGGCCATCTGGGGCTCGCCCGTCGTCATCGATGGCAAGGTCTACCTTGGGGATGAGGACGGAGACGTCGTCGTGCTCGAGGCGGGCCCGGAGAAGAAGCTGATTTCCGAGATGAATATGGGCAGTTCCGTCTATGCCACCCCCGTCCCCGCCAACGGGGCCCTCTTCCTGATGAACCGCAATCAGCTCTATGCGCTCGCGGTGACGAGCGGCAGCGGAACGCCAAAGGCGGAGGGGAGCACCGGAAAGTAGCGGTGCTCTCGACTTCTCCGCCGGGCGGCGTCTTGTCGACAGAGGGTAGAGAATGGAGCCGTTCGAGTATCTCAATCGAACCCGGCTGGTGTTTGGGGAGGGAGCGTTCGACCGACTTGGATCGTGGGCGCGACAGCTCCAATGCCGGCGTACCCTCCTGGTGGCCGACGCCGGGATGGTGAGCTGCGGCTACGTCGACCGTGCCTGCCAGCTCCTTGAAGCGGAGGGGATCGGCGTGATCCCGTTCCACGGGTTTGGAGAGAATCCGGACACGCGGGAGGTCGAGGCGGGACGCGAGATCGCGTCCCGGGAACGGATCGACTCCCTGGTCGCGCTCGGCGGGGGCAGCTCCCTCGACTGCGCCAAGGGCATCAACTTCCTCCTCACCGGCGGCGGTACGATGCGGGACTACTGGGGACACGGCAAGCTCTCGGCACGGACCGACTCCCAGATGCATCCCCAGATGCTTCCCCAGATGCTTCCAATGATCGGGATTCCGACCACGGCCGGGACGGGCAGCGAAGCGCAGCAGTACGCCCTTATCTCCGACGCCGAGACCCACGCCAAGATGGCGTGTGGGGACGAGCAGGCCGCCTTTCGCGTCGCCCTGCTCGACCCCGTGCTGACGCTGACCAAGCCGCGTCAGTTGACCGCGACGACCGGCTACGACGCGATCTCCCACGCGGTCGAGTCGTATGTGACGCGTCGCCGGACCCCTCTCTCGCAGCTCTACTCGCTCGAGGCGTGGCGGTTGCTGGAGGGGAACTACGAACGGGTGCTGACTGCGCCATCGGACCTCGCCGCACGGGGAGCGATGTTGCTCGGTTCGTACCTGGCGGGAATGGCCATCGAGGCGTCGATGCTCGGCGCGGCTCACTCCTGCGCCAACCCCCTCACCCGGCGCCACGGTGTGTCGCACGGCCAGGCGATTGCGCTGATGCTGCCCTCGGTAGTCCGCTGGAATGGCGAGGTCGTCGACGACCTCTACGGGCAGCTGCTCGCCGCGGCAGGCCGGCAAGTGATCGCCGGAAGCGCCGCGGCTCTCCTCGCTGAGCGTCTCGCCGAGCTGCGTCGTGCCGGCGGTCTCCCCGCCACCCTGCGTCAATTTCGTATCGACAAGACGGATCTCCCTGTCCTGGCCGCCGAGGCCGCGCAGCAATGGACGGGGAACTTCAATCCCCGCCAGTGGAGCGAGGAGGGAGCCCTGGAGGTCTATCAGTCTGCCCTATGAAGATCGATCGCCGGACTTTTCTGATCTCTTCGACCTTGTCCGCCGGACTGCTGGCGCCCCTCGTCAGCCGTTCTCAGACCGCTGACCAGTGGCCTCAATTTCGAGGCAACTCGCGCAACACGGGCGTTTCGCCGGCGACCCTCGCGGAACCACTCAAGCTGCTCTGGAGCTACGAGGCTGGAGACGTCATCGAGTCCTCGGCGGCCATCGTCGACGGAACGGTCTACGTTGGCGCGGGAGTGGGAGACCTGCTCGCCATCGACCTGGCGACAGGCAAACTGAAATGGAAGTACCGCGTCGGGGAGCCGATCGGCGAGTCCTCGCCGGCAGTCGGAGGGGGACTGGTCTTTATTGGCGATCTCGCCGGGGTCTTCCACGCGGTGCAGGCACGGGATGGTCGGGGCGCCTGGACCTACAAGACCGGCGGGGAGATCAAGTCGTCCCCTGTTCTGGTGGGAGATCGGGTCCTCATCGGATCGTACGACGGGGATCTCTACTCTTTTCAGGCGCGCGACGGCAAGACGGCCTGGCGCTTCCGCACCGAGAACTACGTCCACGGAACCCCCGCGATCGTCGACGGGGTCGCTTACTTTGCCGGTTGTGACGAGATCTTTCACGGCGTGCGCGTTGCGGATGGTCGAGAGGTCTTCAAACTGCCAGCCGGCGGGAATACGGCCTCCTCGGTGGCCTTCGAGGGGGAGACCGCTTTCTTTGGCAACTTCAACAACGAGGTGGTCGGTCTCAACCTGCGCACCCGACGCAAGGCCTGGGTCTACTCCCATCCGACCCGTCAGTTTCCCTTCTACTCCTCCCCTGCCGTCGAGGCGGGAAACGTCGTCATTGGAGGGCGCGACAAGATGGTGCACTCCCTCGACGCGAGAACAGGGAAGGCACGCTGGACCTTTGCGACGCGCGCCCGGGTCGAGTCCTCCCCCTTGATCGCCGGCGGCCGGGTCTACGTTGGCTCGAATGACGGCCGGCTCTATGTGCTCGACCTGGCGACCGGGGCGAGGCGCTGGGAGTTCAACGCGGGGGGGGCCATCGCTGCCTCTCCGGCTCTCGCCGCCGGGCGTCTCGTTGTCGGCGATCATCAGGGGCGAATCTACTGCTTTGGCAGCGCTTGAGCGATTCGCCTCCCCACCCCATGCCTTACTGGGCGACCACGTTGACCAGGGTTCCGATCGGATCGATGGTGATGCGGATCTCGTCACCCACCACAAGTGAAAACTCGTCCGGTGGAACGATCCCGGTGCCGGTCAGCAGAAAGCACCCGTCGGGAAACTCATCTTCCCGGTAGAGATAGTCGACCAGCTCCTGCGGTGAGCGCTTGAGGCTGGCGAGCGTCGTCTCACCGTGAAAGACGGTCGCTCCCCCTCGCTGGATCTCGAGGCGGATGCCGGTCGCAGGATCGAGTGGATCGGGCTGGACGAGGATGCACGGGCCCAGGCCACAGCACCCGGCGTAGACCTTGGCTTGCGGTAGATAGAGCGGGTTCTCCCCCTCGATATCCCGGGAACTCATGTCGTTGCCAATCGTATAGCCGATGATCTGCCCATACCGATTGATGACGAGGGTCAGTTCCGGTTCGGGAACATTCCAGCGGGAGTCGCGTCGAATGCGCACCGGCTGTCCAGGGCCGGCGACCCGACGAGGCGAGGCCTTGAAGAAGAGTTCCGGCCGGTCTGCCTCATAGACCCGATCGTAGAAATCACCGCCCCCCGCCGCTTTCGACTCCTCCATCCGCGCCGTGCGACTGCGATAGTAGGTAACTCCGGCCGCCCAGACCTCCTGCCGGGAGATCGGCGCCACCGCGTCCCGCTGCGGATCGAAGCGTGGCAGCCGCTGCGCCCGCCGGGAGAGGCTGATCAATGTCTGGTCCAGGTCCTGCTGGTTGAGCAGCACATCCCAATCGATGTCCGGCAGCTGCAGAAACTCTCCGCGGTCCTCCATCACCGATCCATTCGCTGTCCGATAGAGTTTGATCATGGGTCGACGCTCTCCTCTCGACTGCCCTGTTTGGTCTCTTGTCCTGTTGCTGCCGAGGCTCCCGTCTTTCCGGGGCTCGCTTGCGCCGCACACGATAGCATAGGCATCGCACGCATGGTAGCGACGCACGGCCAGCGCGTGAACCCTCTGCCGAAAGAGGCCTGGACGATCCAGCTTTTTCGGCTCCTCGCGTGTCGCTGGCTGATGGCTGGCAGAGCCCTTCCGTGTCGATACCAGTTGAGACATACTCCCCCCATCGGTTACTGTCACAAGTGGTCGGCAATGCCACGTCGCAGGACCGCTCTCGTCTCTCGACCCCCGGGATAGAATCACTGACCCACGGATCCAGAGCTTGAAGTGGAGCCGGTACACGGGCGGTCTACGGCCGATGACCAGTTGTGCCTCTACTGATGTACCAACCGAGATGGGTTAATTCGACATGATCTCTCGATCGATATGCTCCCTTCATCTGGCCTGCCTGCTGTCGCTGCTCAGCGTGTCGATATCCGCGCAAACCAGCGGTTCCAGCTACCCGGGCGATCCACGCAACATCAAGTCTGGCCTGGTCATTCCCGATGAGGGGTACAGCGACCAGCCCTACGTCGTCATCACCAACGATGGCGCCTGGCTCTGTCTGATGACGACTGGCCAGGGCAGCGAGGGCGAAGGAGGCCAGCACATCATCGCCGTCATCAGTCGGGACAAGGGGCGCACGTGGTTGGCCCCGATCGATATTGAACCGGCGACGGGCGTCGAGGCCTCGTGGGTGGTCCCGTTCAAAACGCCGGGTGGGCGCGTCTATGCCTTCTACACCTACAACAAAGCGAACCTCCGCGAAGTGCCCAACGCGGGGAACGCGAGCCGGCGCGTCGACACCCTGGGCGTCTACGCCTTCAAGTATTCCGATGACAACGGCCGCACGTGGTCGCGGGACCGGTATGAGATTCCGCTGCACGTCACCGAGGCCGATCGCGACAACAATTTCGCTGGACAGACGCTCTTTTTCTGGGGCGTCAGCAAGCCGATCATTCACCAGGGCCGGGTCTACTGGGGCTGGAATCGCGTCACGCGCTGGGGCACACCCGGCACCCTGGCTCGCTCGCAGGGGCATTTCATGAGCAGCGATAACCTGCTCACCGAATCTGATCCCAGCCGAATTCGCTGGAAGATACTCCCCGAGAGCGACGACGGCATCCGCGCGCCGAAAGGCCCGATTGCCGAGGAGGTCAATCTGGTCAGCCTGCGCGATGGTTCGCTCTATGCGACATACCGCACGATTGACGGCTATCTTGGCCACGCCTACAGCCGGGACAATGGACGCACCTGGACCCCGCCCGCCTATGCTACTTTCGCCAATGGCCGTCCGATCAAGCATCCACGCGCTTATGCGCCTGTCTGGAAGCTCCGCAATGGCAAGTACCTGCTCTGGTTTCATCACCACGGCGGCGAAGCGGCGCACACGAATGATTGGGGGCGGGGCAGCTATTACCAGAGCCGCAATCCAGTCTGGATCTCCGGCGGCGTCGAGCGAAACGGGCTCATCCAATGGTCCGAGCCGGAGATTCTGCTCTATGACGATGATCCGACCGTGCGGATCAGCTATCCCGACCTGATCGAGGATGGCGGGCGGTACTACCTCACCGCGACCCAAAAGACGGTTGCGCGCACGCACGAACTGGACGCCGCCCTGCTCGAAGGCATGTGGCGTCAGGCCGAAAATCGAGCGCTGGCGACCCGCGGGCTGGCCCTGACGCTCACCGGGGAGCAGACCCGGGCCGCGTCGAGCTTTCCGATGCCGCGGCTTCCGTCCTTCTCGTCAGGCGGCGGATGGACGATCGACGGCTGGCTGCGGATGCGCGAGCTCTCGCCAGGGCAAGTCATCTTCGACGCGCGCGACCCGAGCGGCAAAGGCGTCGCGCTGACCTTCTCCAATCGCTTCACCCTCCAGCTGACGTTGAACGACGGCCAGCGCGAATCCTCCTGGGAGAGCGATCCGGGCACCTACGCCGGCACGCTCAAGACCAACGCCTGGCAACATTTCGCGGTCACCGTCGACGGCTCGGCGAAGATCATCACCTTCGTCATCGACGGCGTGCTCAACGACGGCGGCGCCGCTCGGCAATACGG
>JBEIJP010000062.1:0-9892 GCA_040380245.1 Acidobacteriota bacterium
CGATCCTCCTGCCGAGGAGGTCTTCTTCTTCGAGGAGGCTGCTTGATCTCTACTCTTCCTGCCAGTTTGCTTGGTGGACCTCTTCTGCTTCGGAGCCGGCGTCGCGGAAGCCGAAAGCGCTCGCGGGGTGGCCATGGCGCGTATCTGGAGCGACGTCGCGGCACCTTCAGCCCCTAACTCTCCAATTCCGGGAAGGGTGGCCAGCAACAAGAGACAACCTCCTGTTATCACGACATTCCCAATTCCCCACTTAGACGGAGACCTCGTCCCGGAACGCCAGGTGGTTATTTCATTCATACCTTTCCTTTCCTTCTTTCTCCCACGGAACAAGCGGTCACTCGGGATGGACTCGAGGAGTGCGAACCTGCCGCGACCCGCTCATGAGCGGCTCTGACAAGCGATCCGTCCGGGAAGTCTCGATTATCGACCTGAAGCAGATCGATAATCGGCGTGTCACGTTCACATTCGCTACCGACCGGGCATGGGGTCGAAGCCAGCCTGCCCCCCCCACTACACCTGACGCGCCCGTGGATGGTCATCTGCACTTTCCGGATTCGACAGCGCTTCCATTGTGCAAGACAGCTCACCCAAAAGTGGATGCGCATCAGGCTGACGGCTGCCCAGGGCTGTACGTCCGGACGCACCCTCTCACGATGGATTGCGGAAACAACAGAATCGTTCAGTTCAAATGGGAAAGAGCAATCAAAGCTTAGCAAAGGTTCTCTACCCAGACAACCATATTTGAATGAGTTGACCGGCCTCCCGGACGAGCACCGCGGAACGAAAATTCCACCCAAATCCGGCTGAACGGATGTGGTACTCTATTCCTCCTGGTAAGTGGAATCCCTGGAAGAGATTGACGATCCGTCTTTCGCTTCCCCGTCACAGTCTGCACGGGGTTGAAAGGGTGGAAAGAGACCAGACCGCACCTCAAGCGGGTGCATTCTGAAGAGAATCCTGGAGTTTCGCAAACTTCGAGCGGTGCGATGCACGAGATCCTATCCAAAGTGCAATGGGCGGTCGATTCATTTGAGATTCGTCATCTCATCGATATTGCCATTGTCGCCTTCCTGATCTACGAGGTGCTGCGATTGGTGCGGGGAACCCGTGCGGTCCAGATGGCGATCGGACTGATCCTGGTTGGAATCATCTATTGGCTCTCCGCCTACCTCGAGTTGACCACGGTCGAGTGGGTGATTCGGACAGCAGCGGTCTACCTTGGATTTACCCTCATCATTCTCTTCCAGCGTGAGATTCGGGCCGGGCTCACCCAACTAGGCAACAACTTCACATTTGGTCAGAAGCGATCCAGCAACCCCTTTGGGGAGGAATGGTACGACGAGGTTGTCCTCGCGGCGACGACCCTCTCCTCCGAGAAGACGGGGGCCCTCATGGTCTTTGAGCGAGAAGTCGGATTAAAGCTCTTCATCGAGACGGGAATCCGACTGGACGCCCGGGTCAATTACGATCTGCTGGTCACCATCTTCAACACCCATACCCCACTGCACGATGGAGCACTGATCATCAGTAACGCCCGGATCGCGGCGGCCTGCTGTTTTCTGCCCCTGACGCAGAACCCGCGGATTTCACGTGAACTGGGTACCCGCCATCGGGCGGCAATTGGCGTGACCGAGGATAGTGACTGCTTCGCCGTCATTGTTTCAGAAGAGACAGGCGCCATCTCTTTCGCCATCGATGGACGACTGCGACGGAACCTCGATGGCCCTGGACTGCGTGAATTGATCCAACAGGCGATGGAACCCAGCCGCCCCGAGGACGAGACGGAGGATTTGGAGATCGAAGAGCGGATCCGCGCGGAACAACTGGAGGCACTCGCGCGCCAACGTCGACGTGATCCGGCGAACCAGTCGGAGGGCAGAAAATGGTGAAGGGAAAGCTGGCGGCGGGGCTTCGCACCAGGATGAAAGTCCTCCGTGAGAACAAGGGACTGAAGATCTTGTCGGTTCTGCTGGCGTTGACTCTCTTTCTTCTCTCCCGCCAACAGAATATCGAAGTGCGACTGAACGATGTGCCGATCCAGTTTCAGGGGCTTCCCCCGGGACACGAGATCATCGACGATGGGGAGCAGCGTGTCAGCGTGCGTCTCTTCGGTCCCGAGGACCTGGTCCGACGACTCAACAGCAACCAGATCACCGTGGTTGCGCAACTTCAGTACAAAGACCCTGGACAGCGAGTCGTCCAGCTCCATCCTGAGGATGTCGTGCGCCCTCCCAGAGTCAAGGTCACGCAGATCTTCCCCCCGAACATCCGACTGCAGATTGAAAGAACCATCGACCGCACCATTCCGATCAAACCACGAATCGTAGGACAGCTGGCTGCCGGACTCGAGGTCTACCAGGCACAGGTGGTTCCCCCACAAATTCAACTGGAAGGCCCGGAATCGCCACTGAAAGAGTTGGTGGATGTCTGGACCGAAGCGACAGACCTCGCCGGTCAGACGACAAGCTTCTCCAAACTGGTCGATGTGGAGACACTCCATCCTTCGATCCGAATCAAAACCCGCGAGCAGATTCGGCTGAGCGTGACCATTGGAGAACAGCGGACCAACCGGATCTTCCTCGGGGTTCCGGTGCGCTGGCCGGATCTGGGATCTGGCGACCGCCTCCTCACGCGGAAGGTGGATGTCGAGGTCTACGGCCCCCTGTCCCAAGTAAGCCAACTGACCACATCGGAAATTCGCGTCGTGGTTCCAACAAAAGGGCTACCGCACGGACAGGGCACAGTGGCCCCCGCGGTTCTGCTGCCAGAGGGGACAGGTGCTTTCCTGAAGGTGGTGCGTATCACTCCACCTGCTATCCAGTATCGTCACCCTTGAGCACGAAACGGAACGGAGGAACTCCCCTTCTATGACAGGACTATTTGGCACGGATGGAATCCGCGGAACGGCGGGGGAGTACCCGCTCGATCCCGCGACGATCCTTAAGCTTGGCCAGTCTCTCGCGCGCCACCTTGTTCCCCGAAAGCCAGGACCGCTTCGGGTCGTCGTGGGTCGCGACACACGCGCCTCCGGAGAGTGGATCGAGGAGGCGCTGGTGGGTGGGTTGATTGAAGCGGGCGCCGACGCGAAGCTCCTTGGCGTCATTCCCACACCCGGTGTCGCCTACCTCCTCCAAGCGTATGAAGCGGACGCCGGCATCGTCATCTCTGCTTCCCACAACCCATATCAGGACAATGGGATCAAGGTCTTCGCGGCGGATGGGCAGAAGATCCCGGCGCAACTCGAAGCCGCCATGGAGGCTAATCTGACCCGTTCGCCTGAACTCCCACCGGGCAGCGCCCTGCCAATGAGGCGGGGCAGCGGCGCGAGCGTCTCTTCCGAGCCATACCTGACCTGGCTGCGGGAGGAGGTGGCGAATGGACTGCGCCTCGATGGTTGGCGGGTCGTGCTCGATTGCGCACACGGGGCCGCTTCCGCTTTCGCTCCCAAACTCTTCGATTCGCTGGGCGCCTCCGTCGAGGCAATCCACGCCAGCCCAACGGGGCAAAACATCAACCTCGGCTGTGGGGCTGTCCATCCTGAATCACTGCGAGCAAAAGTACTGGCTACTGGCGCTGACATCGGTCTGGCCTTTGATGGGGACGCGGATCGGCTGATCGCGGTCGATGATCGCGGTGAGATCCTGGATGGAGACCACCTGCTCTACCTGCTGGCCTTGCACCAGGTACAGACCGGACAGATCGAATCTCCGATCGTCGTCGCCTCGGTCATGAGCAATTTCGGTCTCGAGAAAGCGCTCCGCTCCCTTCAATTGACGCTGGTCCGAACACCGGTGGGTGACAAGCCCATCCTCGAAGAGCTCCTTCGACGTGGAGGCAGCCTGGGTGGCGAACAGTCAGGCCATCTGATCCTTCCCCGAATCAGCCTGGCGGGAAATGGCATGGTCACGGCACTCGAAGTGCTTCGAGCGGCGGTATCGGCTGGCCAGCCCCTCTCACGCCTCGCCGCCGGAATGGTGCGCTTCCCACAACGACTGCTCAATCTTCGCGTCAGCCGCAAACCACCCCTCGAGACCCTCCCGGAACTTCAGACCGCCCTCGAGAGCGCCGTCGCCCTCCTGGGGGAGAAGGGGCGAATCCTGGTTCGCTACTCAGGGACGGAGCCAATCGTTCGCTTGATGGTCGAGGCCAGCGAGGAGTCTCTCCTCCAGGAGGTCATCGATCCGGTGGCAAAGGTTCTGGAGAGTCACCTCTCCCACTGAAGGTTCCAACGGGTCAGGAGCTGACCCGACAACCCCGGAGCAGTTCGATGATCTGCTCCAGGACTCCGGTCGGAATCTCCATCGTCGAGAGGTCGGCGGTGCCGAGGATCGTCTTGATCATCCCATCCGCGTGCTGCTCGATACGTCGGGCCGACTCCATGACCCCCTCGTCGGTCGTCCGCTGCTGAATCTTCCTGGCGTCCGCGATCATCTCAAAAACAGCAAATGGGTTACCGTTTGCCGTATCGGCGAAGCTGCTGGCCGAGGATCGCGAGGAACGTTTCATAGTCATACCCTTTCAGCACCTCCCAGCCATCGTTGCTGAGAAAACCGGCGTATCGACTCCGGTGAACACGAGGCGAGGAGGAAGACTCCCGCTCGCTCCAGCACCGCCAGAGGCTCCACCCGCTGTCTGTCTTCCTCCACTGACACCCCCAAGGGGTGGGTGGCGCCACGTCGGTCGTCACGTGCCCCGCTCGTCCTCCCCGAGGGAGGCGCGGCCCACGACGGAGCCCTGGGGCGCCAGCCCTTCCCTTTCTGGCGGGAGAGACTACCGATTCACCGATCCCCTCGCCGGATGGGTTTGCAGACTGTTCTCCCCACACTTCCACATCAGCGAGAGGAGCAGCTGTCGGGGCCACGGCGAAGTAGCTCTTCCCAAGCGTTCCGCCTGACCGGATCTCGACCGAGCGGTCCCCGCGGATGGTCTCCTCCGCGGGGGGGCTGGGGGAGGCTCGTAGATCTTTCACCGACCGGCTTCCCGGTTGATCAAAGGCCGCACTGGCAATACCCCGGGGTAGATCGATCCTCCATTGCTGGCAGGACAGATCTTCGGCCCTCTCTGTCTCCCGAGGCATTACGCTTTTGGGCTCTCGGGCTCCGGCGGTTGACCCAGGATGCCCCCGACATACCCATAGCTCCCCTGCGTGCTGGCCCGCGAGAAGCCTGTCACCTGATGCATCTGCCCAGACGCGGCCGGCAGTGCCCCGCCCAGAACCTTGAGTGCCAACTGACCTGCCTCCCACTCGGCCCTGTCGGCCATCGCGGCCTGCAGTTTTTCACTCTCCAACCCATCTGTCTTGGCCTCGAGAATAATCTCCTGTTGACGTCCCTGGTACTTCAGCTCCAACCGGATCAACCGAATGACCGGATCAGCCAGCGTGATCGACAGCACGATCAGCAGAACTCCCACAAAGACGGAGACGGCTCCCCAGCTCAGCCAGGCCTCTTGAAAGGGATGGAGCGACAAGCGCTTGACCATCATAAAGTGGGTCACGATGTTGATCATCATGACGACGACCAAAAACCCCATGCCCGAGAAGGAGATCGCACGCTCGAGAAACGAGGAGAAGGCTCGCGTGAAGCCATACACCAGCCAGATGAAGGCCCCCTCGACTACCACCACGGCAAACAAGGAAAGCGTAATCTGAACCGCTTTCGGCATATCGGTGAACCCCTCGCGATAGATCATAAAAGACGACACACAACTCAACAGGGTGATGCAGATCAGAATCACCGCCCCCCCCAGAATGACATTCTTTCTCGCCCGGTTGTACTTGAACGCTTGATTGACGCTGCTCATGGCTGCTCCTCCTGGTTACGCTTTCTTGATGCTACCGTTGCGGTTCTGGCTGGTCTCCGACGCGGGGCACTGAGCCCAACCGTTGTTCTCTTTCCTCCATCGCCCATTCCACTTCTCTGTTCCTTGCCTCATTCCACTCCCGACGGGACGTGCTTCCAACCATTCCCAATCCAATCCCCAGAGCTTCAATCCCACCGCGGCCAGCTCGGATTGTGTCTCCCAATCACTCCAGCCCTCCCCGCCTCTTTTGACTCCTCTTCCCGCCCCGCCTGGCGGTTCGCTCGGGCTGGACGCTTCCCTCCCCATCTCTGGCTCCATCAGTCTCTCCTTTTGACTCGCCCACACTTGCCCCTCCCTCGACAGACCTCCCCGATCCCTCCGGACGATCTCGAAGGTTTCTCTTTTCCTCAATTTGACATTCACGAGACCCCAATGGGGGCGTTGGGTCCACCCACCCCGGCGCGGGCAGGCCGAGATGGATGGACGCCCTCTGGCTGAGTCTCTCTCGTGTGGTGGTGGTGAGATGGTGATCGCGTTCTTCTTCGTTCCAGTCTCTTCACTGTTTTGAACGCGACGAACTGTTTCAAGTATAAAACACCGTGGATCTAAAAACGCCCCCGCAGTCTCTGTCTCCTGCTAATCCAATCTTCAGAGAAGCTGGCGAGTAGATTTCTCCTGGGAGATGGCCGGTCTGTTCCGAGCCATCCCCCAGACTCAACGATCCAGAAATCCGTCCGCTGCCCCGGTAACCAGATCCTCCGCGGGTCACTCGGGGGGGGATCCGCGGAGAGCCAATCCATCTGGCTGGGTTAACCAGGATAGATCCGCGTCAAGCCGGGCGACACCCGGAGCAAGCATTGACCTGCTATAACCGTCGGACAAGTCCGACCACTTATCGCGTCGGACAAGTCCGACTACTTATAGCGTCCGACAAGTCCGACTACTTATCGCGTCGGACAAGTCCGACCACTTATCGCGTCGGACAAGTCCGACTACTTATAGCGACGGACAAGTCCGACGACGACCCCTTGAACCCGGACCCGACTCGGGGGCTTGACATAGATCGGGGCAAAGTTTTCGTTCGCCGGCTGGAGTCGGATCTGGGACGGTTCGTGGTAGATCTTTTTGACCGTCGCCTCGTGATCATCGATCAAAGCGACCACCGTCTGTCCGTTGCGTGCTTCTTCTGCCGGTTCGATGATGATGATATCTCCATCGGCAATCTGCTCATCACGCATGGAGTCTCCCCGAACGCGCAGCGCGAAACGGCGCGGAGCGAAGAGATCCGGAGTTACCTGAATTGTCTCCCTCGAGAGGACAGCCTCGATTGGAAAGCCGGCGGCGACAACCCCCAGCAGGGGAATTTCGTCCTCTCTGGTCCAGACAGTTGGGCCAACTGGGGCTGCTGGCTGGGCGGGCTGGAGCAGATCGATTCCCCGCTGCACATACTTGTGTCGCCGAATGAACCCCTCCCGCTCCAGGACAGCCAGCTGTTCGTGGACAGTTGCCGGAGAACTGAGCTGAAAGTGCCGCTGGATCTCGGCAATGGTTGGCGCGTAGCCATGATTCTGATGAAATTGTTCCAGAAACTGGTGGAGCGCCTTCTGTTTTGGGGTCAACCGCATATTGGGTCCTCAGGTTATCGTCGAGAGATTCCGTCCCGCTGGAGCCTCTTGGATGAGGTGTTCGAGAGGCGCTTGCCAATCGAAGGCTAGCAGGGCCACCTGCCTGCAGTGATTGAAGAATCGGCCGCACTTGCCCGAATTGGAACTGCCAAATGGGCCTCGGGACAGGACTGAACGAGGGGGTTGGAATCCACACCGGACCTGACTGCCGGAGCTGCTGGATTTCTGTATTTAGCCTCTTTTGCCCTGGGCTTTCCTCAAATTCTCTTCTCTAAATTCTCTTCTCTGAATCTGATTGATTTTCAGTTCCTCAATTTCCAGTTTCCCTGACTTCTAATTCTCTCGATTCACTTATCATCTTCCTACATTTTGCTACTTTCCAAATCCTACCCTCTAAATCCTACCCTCTAAATCCTACCCTCTAAATCCTACTCTCTAAATCCTACTCTCTAACCCGCTCAATTTTCGGCCCTCTCCCGAACGACCGAAAATATACCGAAAACAGTTCACCATCGCAAGCAAAAAATACGATCTCCACCAAAATTTTTCACCCACCGGCAGAGTCGCCGCAACTTGCGCCACAAAGGCAAGGGCCGTTATTATACGGTGCTATTCTTTGGAGGAGTATCAATCCCGTATGTTCTGCGCGACGTGCAACCTGCACTATTCCGAGCATCTCAACTTCTGCCGTCGCTGCGGAAACTCCCTTGTCGAATCGACCGACGCACCGGTAACGGAGACGCTCTGCTGCACTCGCTGTGGGGCACGATTTCTCCGTGGGGAGAACTTTTGCCAGCAGTGTGGGTTGAACGTCAACCAGCGGAGCCAGGAGACGGTTGTGGGAGGGTGTTACGGGTGTGGAACCCCTTGGCGAAGCGGATGGTTGTACTGTCGACATTGCGGGTTGGACCGGGAACAAGCGCTGATTGGGGCAGTCTCGGCCTCTGGAGCTGGAGTATCGAAAGGGATCGGGAGTGAGGGGATCGAGTTGGCCATCGAGGCGAAAGTCCTATGTCCAACCTGCGGGGGACCGATCAAACCCTATTCCCGCTTCTGTGAGATCTGTGGGGGCGGCGTCGATTCAACCACCGCCTCGGCTGAGAGATCTGCGCCTCCAAGACCTTCTGTCAAATCAATGGAGGAGGATCTCCAAGGCGAGGTGGAGAGCGTCGGAGATGAACACCGGCCGAGCGTTGCGGCGAGTGGGAGGAAATGGAACCGGCGCACCAAGGACGCTGCCGGCGAGGTCGGGGGGAAGGAAGCGCCCTTGCCTGCGACTGCCCGAACGAGTGGACCAGGCGGATTGAATCGAAAGGGTCGAGCCGGCGAAGTGGGCCCAGCGGAGAGAGGGCGCGCGATCGATCAAGCGCCGCGGCGGGGACAAGCCAGCAGGTGGAAAACCGGATTGCTGCTAATGGCGATCGTCCTGCTGGGGTCTCTTGGCTGGTGGTACTGGCCTGGAGGGGAAAGGACCGCACGGATCGCCGAGGACGAACTGGGTGGATCGATTCCGGAAGGAATGGTGCTGGTCCCCGGGGGAACATTCGAGATGGGCCGAGAGGATGGCGACGAATTCGAACGTCCGATCCACCAGGTAACCGTGTCATCCTTTCTGTTGGATCGGACTGAGGTGACCAACCTGGAATACAGGGAGTACGTCGTCGCAACAGGATCGCCCTCCCCTCCCCAGTGGTTGAATGGAACCTACAGAACTGGGGAAGAGCAATTTCCAGTGGTCAATATCACTTGGGAAGAGGCGCGCGGCTACGCGAGGTGGGCTGGCAAGCGGCTGCCCTCGGAGGTGGAGTGGGAGTATGCGGCACGTGGGAAAGACAGGCGGCTCTATCCTTGGGGAGATGACTGGGATTCGGATCGGGCCAACACCGAACGTGGGGCCACTGGTCAGGTGATGGCGGTCGGATCCTTCCCGGGCGGTGCCAGCCCCTTTGGTCTGCTCGACATGTGCGGCAACGTCTGGGAATGGACAGCGGACGACCTCACCAGGTACGACAGCCAGCCCACCCCGCTCGGCGCGGGCAAAGTGATCCGAGGCGGGGCCTATGATGTTCCTCGGACACGGGCGACGACCACCTACCGGGGGGGTGTACCGCCAACCAACCGCTATGAGAGGACTGGGTTTCGTTGTGCGGGCGACCTGCCCCCTCTCCCTTGACCGGCTGGGCCGACGCCACTCCTGGTCTCGTCGTCGTCAGCCCAGCCGAGAGAAAGGTGGGAGGAGGGGACGTCCAATGATCGCGAAGGGATGGCGGCGAAAGACACTCCTGGTGATGGGGATTCTCCCTCAGGTCGGCCAGCTTGCCGCGCAAAATCCGACGAAGTGGAAAGGGCGAAGCCCCGCGATGCCTGGCAGAACGGGGGAGCAGCTCGACCGGCGATCGCGGCCAACCCCCTCACGGCGTCCCTCCCCTTCCGGACCCGGGCTGCGGATCAGATCGACTGGCACG
>JBEIJP010000063.1:0-9676 GCA_040380245.1 Acidobacteriota bacterium
TCGCTCCCCTCTCTCATTTGACTGTACGAAGCGCGCAAAAAGGATCGATCGATCCCAAGACTAACTAAGGAGTAACTTTGATCAGGACAACGACGAAGGTGAAGATCACCAGCGTCTCGATGAAGGCCAGTCCAAGAATCAGCGCCAGCTGGATTCGGTTATACGCGCTGGGGTTGCGCGCCATCCCCTCGCACGCCGCCGAGGCGACCTTGGCCTGTCCCAATCCGCAGAGGCCCGCGGCGATCGCAAAGCCCACGCCAGCGGCGATGAAGCCGAGGCCCCGGCTGGTGTCCCCACTGGCGGCCGCGCCGCCGTCCTGGGCCATCGCCGTCACCGCCGAAAAGAGAACGGCCATGCCGCTCATGACAATCCGCATCAGATTCTTCTTCATTAGGATCGATTCTCCCGCCTGACCCTGGCCAGGCCGATTCTGTCTCCCCTCTCCCGTCCCGAAAGAGGGTGACTCACACGACAAGACGGCGCCGCTCCCCTTCCCCGTTGAAGAAAAAAAAATAAGGGTAGGGAGAGAGGATCAATCACCATCTCGCCTGAAGGGAGCGACTAAAGGCCGCGCGGGAAAGAGTCCGAGTTCGGTAGAAGGGCGACGCCAGGGTTGCCGGACCGATCTTTGGGAGATGGTCGGCGCCACGCTGCGTAATCACATCGACAGAACAGAACCCCTCGTCTCTCCTCGGAAAGACCGTCAGCGCTCCCGTCGATCCACCGCCGTTGCGATGGAATGTCTCTGCAAAGATCGAAGAGCCGCACGTCAGTGGGCCAGGGCCTCTCCCGAATGGGCGGCGACTCCCCCGTCGTGCGCGTGCTCCTCTCCGTGGTGCTCATCAGAATGGTGCGAGACCTCGCCGAGGTAGACCATCGAGAGCACGATGAAGATGAAGGTCTGGAGGAAGCACGTCAGCAGGCCGAGCGGCATCAACAGAACGGGGACACCCAGGCTGACCATCGAGGAGATCGCTCCGCTGACCTGCTCCTCTCCGTAGATATTCCCGAACAGACGCATGCTCAGACTGAGAATGCGGGCGAAGTTGCTGACCAGCTCGATCGGAAACATCAGCGGCGCCAACCAGAGGACCGGACCCGCGAAATGTCGCAAGTGGCCGAAGAGACCATTCTCCCGGATCCCGACCCAGTTGTAATAAATAAACGAGGTGATGGCCAGGGCGAGCGTCACGTTGTAGTTGGCTGTCGGGGGAACCATGTCCGGGAGCATCCCGGTCAGGTTGCAGAGCAGGATGAGCAGACCAAAGGTCGCGACAACAGGAAAGTGGCGCAACCCTTTGGGCCCGACCAGATCGGCGAGGAGCCCGCGGACCGCTTCGACCCCGACCTCGAAGGTCTGTTGCCGGTTGGAAGGCGATTCCGTCGACAGTTTTCCGCGCAGAAATCCAAGGACCACGACGGCCACCAACGCGACAAAGAGAAACATGACGACGTGCGTTGGAATCGGCAGTTGGCCTGCGGCGAGGTATTGATCGTAGGTCAACCCCTCTCCGGGCCAGTGATCGCCAAAAACCTTGACCGCACGATAGATGGGAGGCATCAGCGTGCTCTGAAGCTGGTAGACAGCCGGGCCAAACCATCCATTGACCCATTCCACCAGCACCGGAACGTGCTCTCCGTGGCCCCCTCCGTGCCCTCCCTCGTTGGCGTGTGCGCCGCCTTCCGTCAGTGTCGTGAGAAGCATCATGGTCGTCTACTCGCTCCTGTCAGTGATTGTGGAGGGAATCTTCTTCGTCCCTCGGCTGGATCTCCTCTGGGCGCTGACCCGCCCTGTCCGCTCCATTCGTCGTCGGTGGGAGATCGTCTGTTGACTTATCCTCTGACTGAACTTCTGACTTATTTTTTGACTTACCCTCTGACTCGTCCTCTCGCGAACCCTGCCGGATGACGCGGAAGAGGATCGATCCCGCCTCGATCAAGACCCCTCCAACGTAGGCGGAGAAGCCAATCGCCAGTCCGATCGGGTCGGCCACGCCGAGCCACAGCGCCATCCCCATCCCGATGCCAACGAGGGCATAACGAAAGAAGAGCCGCCTGACCGTCCCGGAGGGAACCGAGCCGCCGCCGCTCGCCGCTACAGCGAGGATCGCCTTGATACTGCCGGAGAGCCAGCGCTGATTGAAATGTCCAAGGATTCCTCCGATGGCAATGCCGATGGTCATCTCTCTCGATCCGAGCGGCAGGCTGATCAGGAGGGCCAGTCCGAGGACGACCAGGCGATTCCGGTGCAGTCGGCGTTCGAGCGCAGCCTCGTCGCTGGTTGACGGTGTTGGCATGTCAAAAGAAGTAAGCAAGATAGTACTCCTTCCCCCAGCGACTTCGCAACTCGATCCACCGCACGCGCCAGCCCGCCGATCCTCAACCGCCGACGTGAACCGCCGGGCGTCGCGTCGGTTCCGGCTCGGCCTGCCGCAGCACCTCGCGCGTCATCGGAGCGGTATCCCCCTCCCCCAGAAAGATGAAGCGCAGCACGTAGGTCACCGGATTGCCCTCCGTCCACCCAAAGTAGACGTGGGGAATCTGCCCTGTGACATCCCGGACGTGCAGCAGGAAGGCCGCGATGGCGTTTGGAATCGAGGGGCTCGTCGTCCGCAGCACCCGGTGCTGCCCAATCTGAACACCCCGGACTCGCAAGTGCCCGGAGAACTCGGAGACATCGCCCAGCCTCACTTCAAGAAAGATGATCGGATCCTCGTTGGGGATGTGGTTGTTCCAGCGCTCCTTCTTCTCCTTGAGACGGTACTCGTCCTGATCCCCCCGATCCGGTCGGCTGGCAATGATGCGGATCGTTCCCTCGCTGACCCCATCGAGAATCGCCTTGGCCGTTTCGTTGAGCTCGACTCCCTCGATGCGAAGTTCCGTCGAGCGGACCGAACGGGAGATGAGCGAGGTGAGGATGATGCCACCGATGAAGAAGGACGCGATCTTGATGCCTTCGGGACGTTCAATGAGGTTGACCAGTGTCGTATAGCCAAAGGCGAGGGTGATCAGGACAAACGGGTAACGAAGCACACGCCTCTCCCAGACGGCCAGCATGACCGCGAGGGAGGCAGAGCTCATCAGGACCAGGACACCGGTCGCATAGGCTCCTCCCTGCGCGTCGACATCGGCGTCGAAGAGGATGGTCACGAGAAAGGCGATCAGGCTGAAGACCACCACCAGCGGGCGCGTCGCCCGTGCCCAGTCCGGCGCCATCCCGTAGCGGGGCAGGTACCGCGGAACCAGGTTGAGCAGTCCGGCCAGGGCCGATGAGCCGGCGAACCAGAGAATGGCGATGGTGCTCAAATCGTAGACGGTCCCGAACAGATCGCCGTAAAAGTGATGGGCCAGGTAGGCGAGGGCCCGACCATTGGCCTCCCCGCCCGGAGCAAACTTCTCTGGAGCGATCAGAAAGGTGGTGACGACGCTGCTCAGGAGGAGCATGACGCTCATGATCAGCGCCGCGCCGAGGAGCAGCTTCTGGCCAGCCCGAATCCGCCCCTGCGGTCGCAGCGGATCGTCTCCCGGCGCTCCCTTGACCTGCGGAATGACCAGGACCCCTGTCTCGAAGCCCGAGAGGCCGAGCGCCAGCTTGGGAAAGAGGAAAAGACTGATCCCCACCATCAACCAGGGGCTCCCCTGCGCCGCCGGAATCGCCCACAGGGCCTCTTTCCAGGCGGTCCAGTAGGATGGATGAAGGGCAATCTCCGTCATCCCGCGCACAATCACCACCAGGTTGACGCCGAGATAGGCAAAGACGAGAAAGACCGCCAGCCCGATGACCTCCTGAAACCCCTTCAAAAAGAGGGCGCCGAGAAAGGCGACGAGGACCAGCGTGACCAGCACACGATGGTGCTCAAAGAATTCCGGCGCCAGTGGATTTTCGACGATGTGGGCGGTCGCGTCGGCGGCTGAGAGCGTGATGGTGATGATGAAGCTCGTCGCGCCAAAGCCGAGCTGGACGAGAACAAAGAGCTTGCCTCGCCAGCGGGGGAGCAGATCCTCGAGCATCGAGATCGATCCCTCGCCGTGCGGACTCTCCCTGGCGACCCAATGGTAGACCGGGAGCGCGCCGAAGAGGGTCAGCACCACCAGCACCAGTGTCGCGATCGGGGAGAGGGCGCCAGCGGCGAGAAAAGCGATCCCGGGCTGATAACCGAGCGTCGAAAAGTAGTCGACCCCCGTCAGACACATCACCTTCCACCAGGGGTAGGTGGGATGGTGGCTATGCTCTTCCGTGCCTGCGCCCGCCAGCAACCACTGTCTTAGCCACGTGCGACTTACCTCCATAGCACATCCACTCTCCGATTCGATTGGATTTGACCACACCCTGTCCAGGCGGAGGCGTCGTGAAGGGGACGCCGGCGGTCGATCGTCTCTCACCGCCAGGCCCGCCCGAGCCATTCTTCCAATGCGCGCAGATCAGAGCACGGGAATCATACGGGATGCGGCAGACGATGCCAACCAGCGCGCCGCGGCTCAGGATGGCCAGCTCAGCGAAAGGCGCCCATCGCCGCTCCCGCATAGCCCGTCATCTCCAGGTACCCGCGGCCCTGGCGATCTCCTTCGACGACAATCGCACCCTCCCAGTAGGTGACGCGGGTCGATTCATTGGTCTGGAGTTCCTGGGAATCGACCGCTGCCCGGACCGTCAATCGCCAGCCGAGCGTGGGGAGCTCGATCTGCCAGCGGATCGGATAGGCCGCGCCGCTGGCGGGCGATCGCCAGAAGGCCAGGGGCGTCAGGCGAAACTGGTCGGCGCGCAGCCTGGTCGTCCGGCCATCGCGCGCCACCCAGACACCGTTCGAGTGCGGATCGGTCGCTCCGTCATCGCGACGAAACTGGTAGAGCATGAGGTCTGTGCCATCCTCGAGCTGGATCGAGAGCCAGTCCCAGCCCTTCTGCCCTTTTTCGAGAAAGCTGGTCCCGAACTCGTGATCCATCCAGCTGACCCCTTCGACCTCGAACCGCTCCTCCCCGAGCTGGAGGATTCCCTTCGTCGCCAGGCGGGTCAGTGAGTAGTAGTGGGAAGCATTGCCCGGGGTCTTGCCTTTCTGGCTGACGCCATTCTCTCCCTGCAAGACCGCCGGTTTGGTCGGGTCGAGGCGCAGGTCGATCTTCATCCCCTCGTCGGATGCGCGGAGGAGGTGGCGCGAGCCTTTCTCGTCCAGCCGGGCCTCCCAGTCCTCATTCCAGACGCGATACCGTTCGACCTCGGCGCCGGCCCAGCCGATTCCCGCCCGATTGAGCTTCTCGGCGTGGCGAAACCGCTTTCCGTCCAGATCCGTGATCGCGAAGTGGGCCGTGTAGAGATCCCGAACCGCCCACCGCGACGGGTTGACGGGCGCCGACTCGACGCCAACCCGAAAGAATGTCAGCTGGTACCCAAACCGACGCCCCTCACGAGTGGCGAGATTGCCGGTGTAGTACCACCATTCGATCTTGTAATCCGGGTGAGCGCCGTGATCGCGAGGAAACTCGAAGGTGTACGGGGGAAAGACCTTTTTCCAGGGATCCTCGTTCTTAAGCTTTTGGGGCTTTTGGGGTGAGAACGCCGCTGAACCATTCGTTCTGGCCGGCGCCGCGCTGCCCCAGACGAGGCAGATCAGGATGAGGAGATGGATCGCTCTCCCTCGTGGCCTTCTACCCATGGCGGATCCTCCTCTTCGCGTCACGATGGCTACTCCTCCCGCGCCTGACCAGCACGGGTGCGCGATCGGGTCGCGTACCGGGCCGGGTAAAGTCCCGCCAGGACCGTTGCCAGCATCAGCAGCAACGAGGATTGCGCCAGGAACCCGACGGGAAGATGAAACTGAATGGTCCATCCAAAACTCTGGACATTGATGACATAGATCAGCAATTGCGAGAGGAGCAGGCCGATGACGAGCCCGACCGCCTGACTGACTCCGCCGAGCAGGCCGGCCTCCAGCATCACCATCTTTCGAAGCTGCCGCCGATCCGTTCCAATTCGGCGAAGG
This sequence comes from Acidobacteriota bacterium, assembly GCA_040380245.1. Classification (GTDB taxonomy): domain Bacteria; phylum Acidobacteriota; class Blastocatellia; order RBC074; family RBC074; genus CAIOZW01. The sequence goes on from JBEIJP010000063.1 coordinate 5,979, forward strand.
ATCGACAACTCGTGCTCCCGCTCGAGGATCAGGGTCAGCAAGGTCGACGCCACCCCGAGAATCGCGACAAAGATGGCGATCAGCTCGAGCGCGTAGGTGATGGCGAAGGTACTGTCAAAGATTCGCAACACCTCTTGCCGAATCGATCGGTTGGTATAGGCGAGAACTCGCCATTGATCGCCGAAGCTCGTCAGGAGATCCTCGCGGACCCGGTCTGGATCAGCCCCCTCGCGCAGATAGAGGGTCAGGCTGGTCGGTTGCGGCTCGCCCCAGTACCTGGCGAACGTTCCACGATCCATGACAACGATCCCCCGATCGCTGGAGTAGTCGTAGTAGACTGCCGCGACCGTGAAGGTGACCTCCCCGCGGGGCGTTCGCAAGGTGATCCGATCTCCCGGGCCCTTGCGATGGCGAATGGCGAAGCTCTCCGAGACGACCGCCGCGTCGCGGCCCACCGCCTGCTCCATGGCCCGGCGCGCCTCTTCCTGGGAAGCGGGAGCCTTGAAGAGCAGCGTTCCGTGCCGGAGAAGAATGCTGAACTCGCCGGTCCCAATCGTTACCAAACCCTCCCCGTAGGCGAGATCGAAGTTGCGGAAGCGGTCGACGGCGACGACGTCAGGGTGACCCGAGACGATCTTTTCCACTTCCGGGGAGAAGACGGCATCGGTCGCGACATTGTTGCGTGTCGCCGGCCGCAGATAGAGGTCCGCCTGCAGCGTCTGCCCGACCCAGTAGATCACCGTCTCCCGAAAGCTGCCGATCATGATCGCGATCGCGACCATCATCGAGAGGCTCACCGCCAGCGCTCCGACCGAGATCGAGAGTCGCGGAATCGACCCCGACAGGTTGGCGTTGGCCAACCGCCCGACCACGCCAAAGACCGCGAAGAGAGGTCGATGGCCCAGGCGGCCCAGTCCAAAGAGCACGGCCGGGATGAAGCCTGACGCGCCAAAGACGACCGCCAGCGCCGCGGCGTAGCCCCCGACGGGGAGTCCGCCGATCGGCGGCCAGGTCGCGAACCAGGCCGCCATCCCGAAGAGTGCGAGTGGAGCCAGAAGACGGCGGATCCGCAACCGAAAGCGGCTCGCCAATTGATCGTTTCCGCGCATCGCCGCGGTTGGGGCGACCCGCGAGGCTTCGAGGGCCGGCACGGCGGCCGCCAGCAGACAGAGCGGCAGTCCAATCCCGAACGCGAGCAGCATCTCGGCGCTACCCAGCGACTGGGGTGCCGCCGCCGAGGCGATGTAGAGCGACTCCACCGTCGTCGCGGTCAGTTTGATCGCTCCGTAGCTGAGCCATTGCGCCAACAGCAGTCCGATCCCTGTCCCGATCACCGCCAGTCCGGCCGCCTCTCCCAGGAAGAGCGCAAGGATCTTCCGCCGACTGACGCCCAGCGCGCGCAACGTGCCAATCTCCTGCCGACGGGTGATCACCGAGATCGAGACGGTGTTGTAGATCAGAAAGAGCCCGACCAGCAGGGCGATCCACGAAAGCGCCGAGAGATTGAAATGGAACGCCGCCAGCATTCGCTCAACCTGAGCGCCGCGCCGACCTGGGCGCTGCACCGTCACCCCGGCTGGGAGACGTGACCCAATTTGTCGTTCGACCTCCTCGATCCGCCCTGCATCCTCGAGCAGGATCTCCAGCCGGTCGATCCGACCCAACCGCTGCAGCGCCCACTGCGCCGCCGCGATATCCATCAGGAGGAAGTTGCCTTCCGACGCGCGAGCCGGCCCCTGATCGAGCAACATCCCACGGACCCGATAGCGTGCGGCACGATCGCCGATCGTCAGTTCGATCTCGTCTCCCGTCCGCACTCCGTGGCGACGCGCGTACTTCTCCGTGACGATCAGCCCCCTGGCATCGATCAACAGCTCGAGAAACTGCTGCGGGGTCGGATCCTCCTCGCCAAACTCCAGAAGGTTGTACTCCCGGAAGGAACGATCGCGGAGAATGTCCACGCCCAACACCCGCAACGTCTCACGACCGGCAGGTCGCCCCTCCGCTGTCTGGCGGGAGACCTCCGCCTCTCCCTCGATGACCGGCGTGATCTCCCCGTACTCGCGCAGCCACTGGAGATCCGTCAGGAGGCTCTCTTCCAGCCCCAGCCCCGCGCCAACAACCTCCAGCGAAGCGCGCCCCGAGACCGTCTCGATCGCCCGCTCGAAGCCCCGGACCGAGCTGCGATTGGTCAATTGAATCGCCAGGACGACCGCAATTCCCAGCGCGATGCCGATGATGGTCGAGATCGAACGGACCCGTTCCCGCATCAGATGGCGCACAATAAATGTCCGAAAGAGTCTCATTCCTCCAGGCCCCTCCAGGTTCGCCTCTGACAGGTCAATTCCGTGCCCCCTCGTTGCGCCGATCCTCGACCATCCGCCCGTCCTTCATTCGCAAAACGCGATGGGCCGTCGCGGCGATCTCCTCGCTGTGCGTGGCGAGCAGAATGGTCAGGCCTGATTCCCGGTTGAGCCGCTGCAGGATCGACAGCACATTCTCGCCATTGACCGAATCGAGGTTCCCGGTCGGCTCATCCGCGATCAGCAGCGCCGGCTGGTGAATGATCGCCCGGGCGATCGCCGCCCGCTGCATCTCCCCTCCCGACAGCTGCGCCGGATAATGCCCCAGACGATGGCCCAACTGCACCTGCTCGAGGAGCGCACGCGCACGCGTCGCGCCCTCCTCCCCCCGCCTGCCCGCCAGAAGGAGGGGGAGCTCGACATTCTCCTGCACCGTCAGCGTCGGCAGCAGATTGAAGAACTGAAAGACAAAGCCCAGTCGCTCCCGTCGCAGCGCCGTCAACCCCTCTTCCGTCAGCTGGTTGATCTCGCGCCCCTCGATCCTGACCCGTCCCGCCGAGGGCAGATCCATCGCTCCGCAGAGGTGGAGCAGGGTCGACTTGCCGCACCCGGACGGCCCCATCAACGCGGCAAATGCCCCGGATTCGAGCGTCAGAGAGACGTCCCGGACCGCCTCCACCGCCGTCTCCCCCCCCTCATACCTCTTGCTGACCCCTTCCAGCTCAAGAATCGTCACCGTTCCTCCTCTTGGAACCTGCTGTCCGAAAGTGATCCAGCACCACCTGATGGCGGTAGGTGAACATCCTCGTCAGCTTGGCCCGCGTGAAGATCCCACCCCCCAACTCTCCCAACCACCCCAGGGGCAGCGTGTACTCGATCTCGTCGATCATCCGCGTCGTCCCCCGCTCCGTCCGCTCGAATCGATGCCGATGCAACCAGTAGGCGAAGGGCCCTTCCCGCTGTTGGTCCGCAAAGAGGTACGGGGGATCGTAGGCGACGTGCTCGGCGACCCACGTCTTCCAGAATGGCCCCGCCTTGACGCGAAAGACGACCCGCGTCCCGACCGCCAGGCTCTCCCCACGCTCGACCATCTGCACCCTCTCCCAGGGGGGCGTCAACTTCTCCACCGCCCCCGGCGCCTCATGCCACGCAAAGACCTCTTCCGGACTCGCGGGTACTTCTGACTCCCAGACAAATCGCGATCGTTTCACTCTCTTCCCTCCTCCTTTCCTCTATCTGTCTTTTCGACAAGAAGGCTCATCCTAGAAGCCTGTCCAGGTCATGTCAATCTATTTGTCCAGATATGACGACCCATTTACTCCACTGAACAGAAAAACCAAGATTTTGTCACAATATTAACCTTGACAAAATCTTGGCAGCGACTTATTGTTCAGA
>JBEIJP010000064.1:0-9657 GCA_040380245.1 Acidobacteriota bacterium
CCACCAGTCGCATCGTGGGAGCCATTAACAAACCTGAACCTGTACCATCCGGTCTGATTGATTGTACCGGAAGTCGTCGACCAGGGCTGATCCTTTCCACGACCGTAGGAGAGTAGCGTAGCCGTTCCCGTGTATTCGTCCGTGTAACTACCGTTGCTATTGGTATCGTTCAGCTTGATCAGAAAACCATAGGCTTCATAATCATCTCCATCATCAGACGCCGACCAGTTATATGAGAGGGACTGGCCTGCCGTCGCCTGAAAAGCGGCAGTATAGATTTCCGGACCGAAGACAGAACCAAAAGCTTGATTTCCTGAGCAAAGATTGCTGTGGTTAATATTAACACTTGAATACAGGCGGACCACGGTACCCCGCCCGGCAATATTTTCAAAGGTTCGAGTGAACTGGGACGCTGGATTAATGTTAGCAGAGTTCCCGATCTCAACCCCCTCACGGAGGTTACCCTGTGGACCACATTCAAGACAGACTTCCGAATAGTCCTTGTCTGTCTCATAGCTGTAACCATTTCCGGTCATCAGGTAGGGCGGGGCATCCCCGGACTTTGTCAACGCTCGGCACTGGGTTCTGGATGCCAGCGAACCAAGGACGACCCTGCCTGCCGGGGTCTCTTCAAATTCGATTACGGCTTGAACTGCTCCGGTGCGATTCACATCATTGGTATTATCCGGAGACGATGGCTTAAATAGACCACTGGCTTCCCGACTTCCTGGCTTCCCGACTTCCTGGCTTCCCGGCTTCCCGACTTCCTGGCTTCCCGCTACAAATGATCCACCGAATCCCAAAATAAGTACCGTGAGAATGGCTGTCTGACCAGACTTCACCCTAAAATTTGAGGTGTATTGACAAAGCAATACCCAAATCCCTTTTACAGGACCTTTTCCGAGTGTGTGCATCGATGCTCCCAATTTAGAAATATTAAAAGGTCTACCTACAACGGTTTGCGCTTAAATGGAGAGCGAACCTGGGGGGTTGCAGGTATCCTAGCCTCGATCCAATCGGTGGGATTCATCTCGGTTGGCAAGTTCAATGCCGTCCCCTGTCCGGAGCAATCTGACGGGTTCAATGTCCTGCCGTCCAACCCCGTCCCTCCATTCAGGTTCAACACCGCCAGCAGCAGGACTCCAAGCGACAATTTGGTAGATCTCCTGGTCATGGAATTCCGATTCCTTTCGTGTGTGTCATCACTGCGAAGATCGCCCCTCGTGGAGGATTGGTTCCCCTCTTGACAATCAGACTGGAGTGAGGGCTCCAACGGCCTGTGAGTGGGTCGATTGACGGCCTGGTTTTCGATCTGCAGGTCACCGACCTTCTGACGTCACAAGTTTGGTTGTAAGATCCAACGACCACTCCAGGGGAATCACTGCAGGGCCACAACCACTAAATTGGCCGAATCAACCTTGAAAAATCCTGCAAATTTCGCTGAAAAATCCCAGTTTTCACCCTTCAACCCCAGCCAGAAGGCAAATGGAGAGATGAAAAGGGTGTGATCGATCCAGGGAGAGAGAGGGGAATCAGGAGACCGTCGGGGAAGAAGAGGCGAGAGGCGGGGGGGCCAGTTTTTGGCGAGGGGCTATGCCCTTCCCGTGGTGGACGTGGGAGGGGCTATCGTTCCTGACCGATGCGAATCAGTGAGCCCTCCTCATCGATGAGGGCAAACTCGCGCATCCCCCAAGGCTGATCCACGAGGGGAGTGATTCGTCGAATGCCGCTGTTGGGCAGCTCGGCCGCGGAGAAGGCCTTGAAGATAGCCTCGACGTCCTGGACTCGAAAATAACAGCCAAAGGCGGACTCGGCGGGGATCAGGGTTGGATGGAGGAAGAAGTGGAGTTCGAGGGATCCACGCTCGACGATGGCATAGGTCGGCGCGACGATCTCGCCTTCAAACCCCAGCCGATGGTAGAAGGCGAGGGTTCTCTCGAGCGAGCGGCTGGGGAGCTGGGGGATGGCCAGATCGGTCATCGACACGGGAAGGGTACCTCGCGCGGGCGGGCTTACGGTTGGCGTAGTCGCAGGACGACGCGGCAGCGGGATCTCCCGGTGACGGCCTGCGATTCGAGGACTTCGAAGTAGTCGCCTGCCTGGGCGACGAGATGGCGATCGAACTCGATCATGCGGCTGCAGGCGGCCACGTCTCCGGTTCCTCATCCTGCGACGGTACCCGGAAGGGTCAGGCCTCTGCAGCCAGCGATCGGGAGGTCAGCCAGCGAAAGATCAGCCAGCCGAGGAGCAGTCCGACGAGAGTCGCCCCGATGTCGTGCCCATCGAAGACGAGACGGCGGCTTCCCTGCTGCAGAAACTCCCAGCCAATCAGCCCGACGCCGGTGACGAGGGTCAACCGAACAAAGAATTGCCGAGCCGCAGCCGGGGTCGCCTCCCGCCGTTGCTCCGCCCAGATGCTGAGAAGAACAAACGGAATGGCGAGAGCAGCGGCGACATTGGGCAGCACGCCAATCAGATAGGCTGGGATACCCCCACCGCGGTAGGGCCATCCGCGTACCCAGTGGACCAGGCTGAGAACGCCGAGCGCCGCGAGGCCAACGACCGCGTAACGAGTGGAGAGCTTCATCGTGTGTCTCCGCGAATCGGTTCAACTCGAGCGTCAGACATGGGTGAAGATCGAGTGGCTCAGCGTCCCGGTGCTGTCGGAGAACGACTCCTGCTCGACCCCCAGCGAGCGGAGAATGCTGAGATAGACGTTGGACATGCGTGTTTCGCCATCGCGCCAGTAGCCACAGTGACGCAGGCCCATCTTCTCACCGCCGGCGATCAACGTCGGCAGGTTGTGGGGGTTGTGGGTCGTGCTGGCGCCGCTCCCGAAGAGGACGATCGTGTTGTCGAGCAGCGTGCCGCTGCGATCCCGGTATTCGTTCATCCGCGCGAAGAAGTGGGCGAGCAGCTGGCTGAGAAAGAGGTCATACTTCGCGAAATCGAGTTGCCCGTCCTTGTCGGTGGCGTGCGAAAGGTTGTGGTGCGTCTTCGAGAGGCCGAGCCGGAGCGGGAAGGTATCGCTGATGCCCATGCCGTCTTCCCGATTGAGCATGAAGGCGACGGACCGGGTGATGTCGGCGTCGAAGGCGAGCGCGATCAGATCGAACATCGTCCGGTAGTACTCCGCCGGATCCCCTTCGTTGGTGGCGTCGAGGTGGAGATGGGAGTAGTCCTGTTTTTTGAGCGGGATATCGATCCACTTCTCCGAAGCGACCAGTCTCGACTCGACTTCGTTGAGGGAGGTGAGGTATTGATCCATCCGCTCGCGATCGGTCTTGCCGAGCTTCTGGTCGAGCGCCCGGGCGCTCTCGGCGACGGCGTCGACCAGCTTGAGGCGGCGCTGCAACCGTTCGTGCTCGGTCTGGAGCGATCCCCGGTCATTGGTGAAGAGGCGTTCGAAGACACGGCGCGGTTTGTTCTCGGCGGGAACGGCGCGGCCCTCGATGCTGTAGGAGATGGTGCCGGTGCGCGAGAGAAAGCCGGTGCCCGCGTCGATCGAGAGGGTCAGCGAGGCTTGCCGGCAGTGCTGTTTGGTGTGAAGGGCAACCACCTGGTCGAGCCCGGCCGTGTTGTAGGTGCCCGGCTTCGGATTCTGCAGCGGCGCCCCGGTCAACCACATATCGGAGCAGGTGTGCGGATCGGCCTTCGGCCCATTCGGATGGTAGAGCCCGCCCATGAAGCTGATCTGCTGGCGGAACGGCAGCAGCGGTTCGGTCGATTTGCCAAAGACGACCTGGCCATTCTCGGCGACCTGCGGGAACCAGCTCCACTCGGAGATGCCGTGATCCTTCAATGGCAGCGACATGCCGTTGGCGGTGTAGAGGGCGCAGAAGCGCCGCGGGAGGCGTTCGGTTGTCTCAGCGCCCATGACATCGAGGACCGGCAGGGCGAGCGTCGCGCCGCCGAGCCCCTTGAGGAAAGCACGGCGATCAATTCGGAAAGAGTTTGTCATAGTTCCTCCAGGTGCGGTGTTCCTACTTTTCCAGAAAAATCGGGCTATTGATCACATACCGAAACATCGACTTCATGCGGTAGCCATCGGCCTTCAACCGCAGGGCTTCCTGTTTCAACTGGCTGCGCTCACTGTAGGTCAGGCTGCGTCCGGTCGCATAGGTCGCCAGGTGCTGGAGAAAGCTGAAGGCGACCTGATCGATCCGATTAGTGGCGAGGTGGCGCTTGAGATCGTTGGCGCCGCTGACCTCCGTCCGATCGGGGAGAAGGCTGCGCGCGTCGGTCGCCTGGGTCTTGAGCCGACCGCCAGCGTTGAACTCTTCGAGCGCGACGCCCCAGGGGTCGATCTTAGCGTGGCACGAGCGGCAGCTGGCCACATCGCGATGCTGTTCGAGGCGCTGACGAAGCGTCAGATTCTGGGTGGTCTCCTTCAGCGCCGGGACATTGGGCGGGGGATCGGCGGGCGGCTCCGCGACAATCTTGCGGGCCAGCCAGGCGCCGCGCTTGACTGGATTCGACTCCCGTCCATCGGAGAGCCCCGCGAGGATGGCGGCTTGCGTCAGGAGCCCCCCCAGCTCCGGGCGACCGTGCCGGATCGGGGTGAACCGGAGGCCGCTCTCCGTCTTCTCTCCCAGGTCATAGTAGCCCGCGACCGTCTCGTTGGCCAGAATGAAGTCCGACTGGATGAGATTGGTTGCCGGAAGATTCTCGCGAATGAGGTAGCGCAGAAACTCGATCGGCTCCTGACGAAGCTGTGTGCGGGTTTCGCGCGTCAGCTTCGGAAAGCGTGTCCGGTCCGGCTCGAGGACTTGAATCTTCTCCAGGCTGAGCCATTGCGACGCGAACTCCTGGATGAAGTGGGAGAACTTCGGATCGGCGATCATCCGTTCCATCTCGCCATCCAATTGCCCACGCAGCCGTCCCGTCGCCGCCAGCCGCAAGGTTCTGGCATCGGGCGGACTGTTCCAGAGGAAGTAGGAGAGCTTCGCCGCCAGTTCGTAGTTGTCGAGCGGCTCGAGCTCCGGGCTGACGCTCTTCTCGATCAGAAAGAGAAACTGCGGAGAGGTCAGCGCGACCAGGAGCGCGTCCTTGACGCTCTCCTCGAAGCCTCGTCCCGCGGCGGTGGCCCGGCGATAGACCGCGACGAGAGCCTCCTCTTCGGCGGGAGTAATCGGGCGACGGTAGGCGCGCTGCGCGAAGCTGCGCAGGATTCGCTGGGCGTGGGCGGGCCGATCGCTCTTCTGGTGATTGGCCGGAAAGATGTTCTGGTAGGACGCGGGCGGCCAGGCTTCGTGGAGGGGCCCTTCGAACTCGACCGCGCGGATGAGGAGACGCGGCAGATCGCGCCCGTCGGTATATTCGCTGCGGACGCCGATCTCGCGGACACCGGCGAGGTAGTTGACGTTATCCTTTTCGACGTCGGCATTGGGAAAGTTGCGTATCGCGCCTTCAAAGACGTAGCGGGCAAGGTTGGTCCCGGCCACCGGTTGGGGAGGGCCGACCTGGATGAGCGAGCTGCCGCAGTCCCTGCGAAAGCCAAGGTGGACGCCAAGCTTCGGCTGCCGTTTCTCGAAGGCGAGGAAGCGGCGCGCCAGGTCGTGGGTCTCGGGAAGCGGTCGCAGGACAATCCTGCCGGCATCGAAGACGCCATCGAGTACGGCGCTGACCGGAGTGGTCCCGGCGGCGAGCCGGACGGCGAGGAAGGCCGGCTGCTGCAGTGCGCCGGTAAACTGCCGGTCGCCAATCCGGAGGTCGACCTCGGGCAGTTTGACCTGGTTGGCCCTTCCGGCGGGGCGGCTCCGTTCGGGCACCGCCGCGAGGACTTCCCTGCCCGGGAGCACCAAGCCCTGCAGCTCCGCCGGTTCCAGGGCGCGACGGTAGAGGCGAACCTCGTCGAGCAGCCCCTTGAACGACTCGACGCCGGCCGCGCTGCCAAGGATCAAGCCCAGACCGAGAGGACTCTTTGCGTCGAGGTTGGCCGGGCCCGTCGTGCCTCGCCCAACCGGCAGGCCGTTGAGGTAGATCCGCGTCTCATTCTTCCCGCGTCGCGCTACCACCGCGATGTGCTGCCAAACGTCGCGCCGGACCGCCTCCGGCTGAGAGAGGACTCGGCCGTTGAATCCGCCGTCTCCCCCCACCGAGACGAACTGCAGAACGTTGCGGTCAACAAGTTCGAGCGACCAGCCGGGAGCGCCATACCCGCCAGCGCTGATGACCGCCCCGGTCCCGCGCGGCTTGATCCAGGCCGAGATCGTGAAATCGCCCGTCCCAACGCCTCTCCCCTCCTTGCCCGGAGTTGTCAGCGTATCGGGATGAGCGTTGAACGCGACGGACTTCCCAAAGGGCGACTCGGCGGACTGCAGTTTGCCTCCGGGCTCTCCATCGAGAGACCAGGATCCAGCCAGTCCCTCCCCCAGTCGCGAGGCCTCGGGCGCCGGCGGTGCGGCGGACAGGGGCGGATGGACCTCGACCTGGTAGACGCCCGGCGTACCGATCATCGCCGTCCCATTCCTGACCTCGACGCTCGCCCCGTCGGCGATCCCGTCGCCCTTGTCGAGCAGCAGCCCATCGTCGTACTTCGCGGCCGTCACCGTCACGCGAAAACGTCCGCCCTCCGGCAACTCCCGCAGCGCGATCTTGAAGTTGGCTTTCGGCCCATAGGTTCCGTCGGTCGAGAAGAGTTCGTCGTTGGGAATGGCAGGGCGCAAGAGCAGGCCCTCGGGAACGGTGCCGTAGGCCTTCCCTTTCGGATAGCCCGAGTTGCCGCGAAAATCGGCGAAGACCGCGTGGTAGATGCTGTCGAAATCGCGCCACCCGCGGACCGTGTCGTTGCCCTGATAGCCCTCGATGAACCTGAACTTTGTCCGCATAAAGAAAGGCTGGAACGGAAAGGGTTTCCGCGGAGTCAACTGCGTCACAGTAAAATCTTCCGGGGTCAGAAGGGTGCTCCCGGCTCCGAGGACCAGCCGCTCACTGATCGGTGCTGGATTGATTTCCGTACCAAAGTCGAGCCGAAAATTCTGGATCGACGGGCCGGACGCGAGTGTTGCCGGATCGATCATGACTCGGTCGAGCGCCTTCTCGGCGATCTCGAAGTAGGTCTCGGTCAGCAGCGGCGAGAGTTCGAGACGCTCGTGGTTGTTGACAAAGCCATCCTTGGAGACGGCATCCGCCGGCAGGATCTCGGAGACATCGTCCTCGAGCAGCAGCAGTTCGCGGAGCGTGTTGCGATATTGCGCGACGGTCAGTCGTCGGATCAGCCCGTTGCGGGTCACCCGGCGCGTACGCGCCGCGGCGAGCCCCTCGTCGATCCACTTCGTCATCCGCTCGCGATCCGCCTCGGTCGGCTGCGGCCTGGCGTTCTGCGGCGGCATCGTCCCGGCGTCGATCCGCTCGCGGACAGCCTCCCAGATCTCGATGTGCCGGTCATCGAAGGTCGCGTCGAGCCGATCCATCCGGACTCCGCCCATGCTCGTGTCGCCGTCATGACAGCGCAGGCAGTTCTGCTTGATAAATGGCTGGGCGAACTTCTCGAACGAAACGGCGGGCTCCTCCCCCTGCTGACTGCCCGGCGCGTCCGGGCCGGCGGAGGACTGGGACCATCGATCGACGGCGACCATGGCGGCACAGAAGATCAACAACAGCGCCGCCCACCTCCGTCTCTGCCTCTCACTCTTTGTCTTCATACCCGTTCGTCCTGCTCCACAAAATCCCCTGCCCCTCTCCCCTGACCGAAACTTGACGCTGCCAGTGACTTGAGACAATCGCCGCGGTGTACATCCCTATTGATCGGTGAGTGGGCTGAATCTGATCCAGCCTGATCGAGATCCCCCCGAACGAACACCGCAGGATCAGAAAGAAGCCGCGAGACAAATGATGACACCTGCAAATTCCCTGGGGAGGCGATCAGTACTTTACAAGAGAGCCGCGTCTTTGTGAAGCCGGCGATCGCCTCTCTCGCGATCGCAAAAGTCGATTGATACCCACAAGGCGAAAAAGTCCTTGATTTTGCCAATGACGAGAGTATTCTCCTCCCATTGCTCTGCAACTTCACCAGGACGGGGAGATCCGATGATAACGTGTATTCTGTTAATCCTGTTTGCCCTTCCAGGACTTGGATCGCCCGTCCAGGCGACAGAGGATCCATTCCAAGGATCGTTTCACAACCAACAGTATGACCTCGGATTGCGGCTGGAGAAGGCCCGGCGCGGCTACGGTGGAGAGTTCCTCTACCAGGGTCAGTCGTATCCCCTGACCGCCTTTCGACTGGCCGGGGTTCTGACTGGCGAGTACACCTACCAGGGGCGGAAGATCACGTTCTCGGTCGTGAGGCGAGGTGAGAGCTACACCCTCCTCTCCGAAGGCGTCGAACTCCCGATCGTCCGCGGCAGCCTCTCCCCGCCCACTTCGGAAGCGCCCCCCACGCCAGCCAGCCAGCCCCCACCATCGGCGGGGGGCACGCTGCTCCAGGACCCCCAGGGAGTCTACACCTGCCAGGCCCCCGCGGGTTGGACCTCGACTCCGGAGAATGGCGGATTCATCCTCCGCAACAGCGGAACCTCGGTCACCATCATCCTCTCCAGCCACCAGGAGAGCAGCATCGACCAGGCCCTCCGTCAGGCTACCGATATCGACAATCCGTCGGAGAATACCCGCATTCGGGTCAAGGCGCGCAAACTCAACCCGACCACCGCCTATGCGCTCTTCCAGGGAACGGCCCGCAACCAACCGGTCAACCTCGAACTGCTCACCGTCTTCGCTCCCCAGGGCGGAGGGCTCGTCGTGACGATCAACTATGGCGCCTTCTCTCCCAACCCCGAGTTTCTCCCGATCGCGCAGGGGATCGCCGCCAGTGCCAAATTCCCTCCCAGCAAGGAATCGCCCCTCGCCCGCCAGTGGTCGGACCGGATCCGTGGCAAGAAACTGCTCTTCCTCCAGACAGACAGCTATGGCAGCCAGCGGATCGACATCAATCTCTTCGCCAATGGGAGCTACAACTACCAGAACAACACCGGAATGATGTCGCAAGGGGGAGTCGGAACCGGAACCTATGGCGGGCTCGACCGCAACACCGGTTCGTGGAAGGTGGTGGTCCAGGGGGGAGGCCCTGTCCTGCTGCTCACCGGGCCCGGTGGGACGACCAGCTACCCCATCCGTGAGGGGGCCTCCTCCCAGCAGGTCCTGCTCAACAACCGTCGTTACTTCATCCAACCGATCGAGTAATCAGATCCGGCGTCCGTCAACGGCGGCGGCCTGGCTCGGCGGGCCAAGCGAGCGTGACCACTGCCCCCCGTCGGTCAATCGACAGAAGGGGGGTTCATGGGTCGATCTAATCCATCTCCCCGTTCTGGCTGCCTTGTTGCCCGGTCTGGCGATCGGCTGACGGCTCTTCTTCCTTCACGATCCACGTTCCCGCCCTCCTCATCAGACACGCTGTGGCTTCCTTCGATTGGGGCATTGCTGACACGCCCTGGGTTGATTCCCCTGAACCATCTCGCTTCAGCGGACCAACGAACTCCGAAAGCGATATAAGAATCGGCACGCGCGTCCGCTACCCTGAAATAGTGAATAAATTTGGACACCGCTGGGAGGGACCTTCATCATTGCCGAAGGCGACCCCCTTCTAGCCCCACGTCAGGCCCCTTGGCCGTCCTACCGGAAGTCGCCCCTTTTGTCGCCTGATTTCCCTCTGATCGG
>JBEIJP010000065.1:0-9648 GCA_040380245.1 Acidobacteriota bacterium
ACTGACGACGGGTCGGATCGTTGGTGAAGACTTCCGTCGTTTTGACCAGCCGGCCGGCGAAGGTGCTGGTGTCGATCTTGAGCGTGATATACCCCTCCCGACCGGGAGGGACGACCTTCGTGTAGTCGGTCGCGGCGCACCCTCAACTGGGGGCGACGCCTTCGATTCGCAGTTCGGAGCTCCCCTCGTTGCGGAAACGGAAGGTGTGGCTTCCACCGACGCTCTTCTTGACGATTCCGAGGTCGTGTTCCACCGAGTCGATGACCAGTTTGGGAGGCTCCTGCGGTGGAATCGGCGCGAGGCCTCCGACCCAGAAAGCCAGGAATAGAGACAGGAATGGAATCAACATCGGAATGGTTCTCTCCAGATGAGAAGAAGATCAACGGAGAGGTCGGTTGGTCCCGGCCCGTCCGAGTGGTCGCGTAGGGGTCTCTTTGGCGGTCAACTCGCAGATGAGCATCTCCATCTGCAATCTTGGGGTTCCCAGCGACGATTTGAGGGCGAGATCGGTCTGGGCGAGACGCTCGATCCCCTTTTGTAGCACAGACCAATCGAGCCGTCGAGCTTTTTCATTGAGGTGGGTCACGGCGTAAGGAGACATGCCCAGCGCCTGGGCGAGCTCTGAATTGGGCAGGCTCTGCGCCATGAGATCCTTGGCCATGGCCAGCCGGCGATAGTTGCTGGCGATGGCTCCCAGCATCATCAGCGAGATCGATTGCGGCGAGTCGCTCCCATTGGTGTAGATCCGGTCGAGCAGCCGCAGGGCGCGCCCCCGATCCCCCGCGAGGATGGCGTCGGTCAGTTCAAAGTTGCTGTGTTCCCGCGAGTCCCGGACCAGCAGGTCGAGGAGCTCTGCCGTGATGGCGGGCCTGGTCCGGCTCCGTTCTTCCTGGCTTCCGCCCAGGTAGCAGAGCATCTTCTCCAGTTCGGGCACGAGACGGCCCAGCTCGACTCCGACGCGTCCGATCAGCAGCCCGGCGACCGACGGGTCGAGACGACACCCTGCCTCCTCGGCGTAGCCCCGGGCCCACTGCACCGCCTGCGCGTCATCCAGCAAAGGAAAGGAGACGACCTGGCATCCCTTTTTGAGGAGCGAAGCGATCGTGCGCCGATTGTCGAGTCCCGGGGTAGTGAAGACGAGGATGGTTGTCTCCGCGGGGCTTCGCAGATAGTCCTTGAGGGCCTCGATCGGGCCCTCTTCGCTGAGGGACTCGAAGTCCCGGACGACGACCAGCCGTCGGGCGGCCATCAGTGGGTATTGTCGGGCCAGCCGGAGCGCTTCTTCCAAATTGCCGCCGGCGACAGAGATCTGACTGACGTTGAAATCACCGAGGGCGGGGTCGATCGCGGCGGCCTGGATCTGGCGGAGCGCCCTCTCCCGCAGCCACTTCTCCGGTCCCTCCAGCAGGTAGAGCGGCGCAAATTGCCCTGTCTGGACCTGTTGCTCGAGGATCTGCCGTGATTGACCGCTGTCCGACGCCGCTTTTCGCATGTTGTTTCAGAATCCTTCGAGCAGGGAGGTCATCACTGAACGGGCAAAATCGACCGCGATCCGCTCGACGGCGGGTCCCTCTTCAGAGAAGAAGGTGGCAGGGTCTCCGGAGATCTCATACTCTCCCCGGAAGGTGAAGTTCTGGTAGTCAAAGAGAATCCGATTTTTGGTCAGGTCACGGACGGTGATGCCCACGGTGATGGTCACCTCTGAGAGGCGGGCCCGCCCGAAGTCATCGAGGAGCGTCGGACGCAGTGAGAAGGCGTGGACTTTTCCCTCCATCACCGCGTCGGCTCCTTCCGCCGTGGCCGTCACCGTGAGGGAGCGCGATCGACGGAGCGTCTCGTTGACCAGCGCCGCGGTCAGCCGCTGCTCGACCTTGAACCGCAGGCTCGGATTCTCCAGGGGGAGGATCGCCAGGGTACGGATGTGCCGCGGAAGCCCGGTCCCCTTTCCCACCGGACGGTAACACTCGGTGAACCCCGTCACTCCCAACAGCAACACGCCGATTCCCAGCCAACGGATCATCTCTCTCTCCCTTCTCCCGGAATGGGAGCCTCCAGCGGCCCCATGACCGGCTCGTCTGCCCCCGCGGCCCTTCTCAAGGCGGACCAAATGGACCCGAAGATCTTCTGGCTATGACCTGGCTATGACCTGGCTATCTTGGCCCGAAGAGGTGGCGGAACTGAGCCTGCGCCGCATAGAGTTTACTGCTTACTTGCCCCTCTGTCATCCCCAGCAGCAGCGCAATCTCGCGGATCGTCCTCCCTTCGAGATGCTTCAGGAGCAGAATTTGTCGATGAGCCGGCAAAATTTGCGCGAGAATCTGGTCGACGGTCATGGACTCCTCCCGACTTTGCTGGTGGGACGGGATCGGCAGCGCCTCAAAGTCTGTGGCCGGGGTTGTGTCGGAGCGGTTCCCCCCCCGCGGCTCGAAGCCTTTGAGGCGGCTGTCCTTCCTGACCCGTCGAAAGTGATCGATCAGCGTTCCACGGATGATATGGCCAAGCCACGTCCCGAGGCTCGACTCTCCGCGATACTGATTTCGCAGCAGCTGATCGACCGCCTTACAGATGGCCTCTTGCGCCAGCTCCTCCCGGTCCTGCGGAAGCAGTCGGTGCCCTTTGATTCGGTATCGAAACTGTCTGCCGAAGACGAGGAGGAAGCGGGTCGCCGCCTCTTCTTGTCCTGCCATCAGGCGTTCGATCAGCGCTAAGTCGTCTCCACGCCTGCCAGAGCGATCCCCCATGGCTCTGCTTCTTTCTCCTGGCTGGCTGAGTGCCAGGTTTCACCCTTTTCCGAAAAGAATTCTTCCGTTTCGGGAAAGATTTCCGGGTCTCGAACGACTAGTTCAAGTATGTCCACGTTTCGGGATCGGGTATTGAGCGCGGATCAGGAGGATGGAGGGTGTCTTTACCGACAGCAATCCGTCTCTGCGAGCGCAGATCGGGTGAGCACAGCCAATCGCCACTCTATCGGAATGCCCGATCCCGGTCAATCTTCCTCGTTCTACCGATTTCACCGGGGGCCATCCCGACTCGCCACGCCTCTTTGAACCGACCCAGTTGGCCTCTTCATCAGCGCGCTGGCTGATGAAGAGGCGGTCACGGGAAGGTGCGGGATCCCTCACCTTCTTCCCGGCTTCTTTCTTTCTTCCAAACAGTTGGCCAATTGGTCAGGCATCTCATCCCAGCCAATGAGACATCTGAGACGCAGCTGAACCTGACAAATCGGGAGAGGGAACCTTGACCACGGGCGGAAGACTGCGTGGAGAAGGTTCTGATTCCAGACTTTTGAGGCTGATGACACTGGGCAGGGTTGTGAGTCGACCCGAGTCTGCCAAAGGGAGGGCAGCAGGAACGTCATGGGGATCTTACAGGAACCGGGACGAAGGGGATCTTCTCCGTGTGGGAGGGGGAAGAGACTCGGATGGCTGGGAGTGGCCCTGATTGGTGGGCTGGGCATGACCTGGGGGATAATCGGCGGGTGGGCCGGTCAATCGGTCGATGCGCACGGGACGACTCCACAGAAACTTCCTTCTGGAAACCCATGGTGGCACGAACCGGATCTGGCAGGATTGTCCGCCATGTCGCGCGAGCTACAGGGGGCCTCTGCCGCAGCAGGGGGGACTCGGCGTATCCTGCGGCTCGAGACAGCGCTGCTCTCTCGTTCCCTCTCCAGCGCAACCAATGAGATGTTTCGCACGACGGGTGAGCAGGGCCTCGAGCTGCCGATGCCCCTGCCGGATGGTCAAATGGTGACCTTTCGGATCGAGGAGTCTTCCATCCTCGCCCCGAGCCTCGCCGCGCGCTACCCTGAGATCCGAACCTTTACGGGGCAGGCCGTCAACTACCCCGGCGGAACGATGCGCTGCGATCTGACGCCGCAAGGTTTTCACGCGACGATGCTTCTCCCGGAGGGAACCGTCACCATCCAACCGCTCACCCCCAACGCGCCCGGAGATCTCTATCTCATCTATACAGGGCTCCCCCCGGGGCTGACCGAGGAGGATCTCGCCACGATCCATTGCGATCTCCCCGAGGCTGCGGAGGGCGCGATCCCCCAGATCCCGGAGTGGCAACAGAACGCTCCACTGGTCCCGGAGTTTCGCATCGGGGGAATTCTCCGGGTCTTTCGACTGGCGATTGCCACCACGTGGGAGTACGCCAATGCCTATGGAGCCGGGACCAACGCCGGCACGGTCGCTTCGATCGTGACGTGGCTCAATGGGGTCAATCTGATCTACGAGCGCGAGCTGTCGATCCGCTTGCAGCTGGTCGATGAGCCGTCGATGCTGTTCACTAGCGAGCAGGGCTATTCCGCCACAACGGACCCCTTCGCGAATGGAAGCACCCTCTCGATGCTCAATGAACTGGGTCCGGTCATGCGTTCGCTGAGCGACAACGCCTACGATGTCGGGCATGTCCTTGGGACAGGCGGCGGGGGCGTCGCTTATCTCGGCGTTGCCTGCGCCAATGTCGGAGCGGGTGGGGGTCCCCCCAAAGGGCTTGGCGTAACCCTGCTCAGTGGACCAATCGGAAATACCACCGGAGTCAAAGTCTGGGCCCACGAACTCGGTCATCAGTTTGGCGCCTATCACAGTTTCAACGGGACGACGGGAAACTGCAACGCCTCCAACCGAGCCGCCAATTCCGCCTATGAATCAGGCGCCGGCTCGACGATCATGTCCTACGCGGGCATCTGCTCGGGTGACAACATTACAGCGGCCAATGAGTTCGATCTGCGGTTTCACGGAAAGAGTCTTCAGCAGATCCTCTCGCTGGTCGAGGGACGGGCTCGCTGCTTCCGGGCCTTGAACACGACGAATAGTCCCCCCACGGTCACCGCCGGAAACAGTTTTACGATTCCACGACTGACCCCTTTCTCACTCACCGCCATTGCCAACGACTCCGATCCTGGCGACGCGGACAACCTGACGTATACCTGGGAGCAGGTCGATGCGGGAGGGACCCTCTACGGCAATCCCTCCTACCATGACGACCAGGATCCGATCACCACTACACGGCCGACCTTCCGCCCATTTCCTCCGACAACTCTTCCGACCCGGATCTTTCCGCAGCTCACGCATATCCTCGAATCCGCCAACCTGGCGCCCGAGATGACGGGGAACCTGCGCACCGCTGAGAGCCTCCCCCGCGTCTCCCGGAACCTCCAATTCGGGGTGACGGTTCGAGACAACCGCAGCGGCGGAGGCGGGATCGCTCATGAGACGGTCCGGTTGACCGTCGCCGGAGAGGCGGGACCATTTCGGGTCCTCAGCCCCAATACCGCGGTGACCTGGACAGGGGGAAGTCGACAGCAGGTGACCTGGGAGGTCAGTGAAACGAACCGTTCTCCCGTCAACTGTTCGCAAGTCAAAATCCTACTCTCCACGGATGGAGGAAGGACCTTTCCAACGGTTCTTCATCATGCGACTCCCAACGATGGGAGCGAGACGATCACCCTGCCGGCTGGCATGTCGACCACCGAGGCCCGCCTTCAAGTGGAAGCGGTGGGAAATATCTTCTTTGACATCTCCGACGTCGATTTTACCCTCCTGCCGGGAGTTGCTCCGGTGAGACCGACCATCGAACACGTGGCCTGGACTCCCTCTCCTCCACAGGCTGGTCAGGTGCTCCAAGCTACCCTGCGCGGCACTGGATTTGTGATCGACGAGACCCGTCTTCTGGTCTGTGAAAGTGGGACCACCAATTGTACGGCCCAGCCCCGTGAGCGGGTGACGGTCGCCAGTCCGACCCGGTTGGAGTTGCGGAGCCTGATCCTTTCGGCGGGAAGTTGGGAGATCTACGTCCAGACCCCGACGGGAGATTCCAATCGGACGGCTCCCGTGCGGCTCCAGGCCACCACCCCCTCCTTTCCGACGATTACGCGGCTCGCCTGGACGCCAGTCACTCCATCGGCGACGCAGCCGTTCAGTGGGGTTGTCACGGGGACCAACTTTGTGCCGGAAGGAACGCGTGTCTATTTCTGCAGCAATGGATCCAACCGCTGCACGCTCCATGCGAGCAGCGGCGTGGTCGTTCCTGACACCACGACAGTTCGCCTGAGTGGGGTGATTCTCGGGAGTGGGGCGTGGCAGGTGATCGTCGAGACGGCCGCAGGCGCCTCTGGCCGCTCGACCCCTTTCTCGGTCCTGGAAGATGCCCCGTCTCCACCTCCCACCTTGACGGGAGCGACCTGGACTCCGCTGGCTCCCCTTGCCAATCAGCCTTTCTCTGGCGTGCTGACTGGCAACCATCTGGTGATGGGGGCCACCCAGGTCTTCTTCTGCCCTGCCGGATCGACAGAATGCCAGGAGCAGCCAGCGAGCGCCGTGTCGGTCTCGGGGACGACGAGTCTCAGCGTGACGGGGGTTCTGTTGACCCAGGGCAACTGGCAGGCTCACGTCCAGACGCCAGCCGGGACCTCGAATCAAACGGCCATCCTGACTGTGACAGTCCCCCCGGCCACCTCGCCGACCATTACGCAGGCGACCTGGTCTCCCGCCAGCCCACTGGCTGAGGAGCCCTTCAGCGGAACGCTGATCGGCACCAACTTCGCGCCTGGATCGAGTCGCCTCCAGTTCTGCCGAACCGGAACCGATCAATGTCTGACGCAACCGTTCCGCACTCTCCAGGTACTCAGTTCGACCCGGGTCACGGTGACGGAGGTGCGCCTGGCGGCGGGTGACTGGCAGGCGCAACTGCAGTCCTCCGGGCGGCTCTCGAATCGGTCCGCCTCGTTTCGAGTGCAGGGGAAGGAACAGTCGGCGCCGACGGTGACCGGCTACCAATGGAACCCGACAGTTCCACTCGCCAACCAGCCATTTACCGGCAAGGTGACGGGAACCGGTTTTGCTGCCGGTCTAACCCGTCTTCATTTCTGTCCTGTCAGAACAGATGCCTGTCTCTCCGTCGGGGCGACCCTGGTTGATCCGACTCAACTGGAAGTGGGCCCGGTGACGCTGGCCAGTGGACAGTGGGATCTGCAGGTCGAGACTCCAGGGGGGACCTCTCCTCGGACCCCTCCGTTCAGCGTTCAGCCACCGCCTCCCCTCCTCCCGACTCTCTTGTCCTTTGCTTCATCGGTCTTCCAGCCAATCGCCTCCCAGCCTTTTGCGGGAACCCTTCAAGGGACTGGCTTTATTCCAGGGTCCACCGAGATCCTCTTCTGTCGTCCCGACAGCAACGACTGCCTCTCGCAGCCTGTCGGGAGCATGACCTCCACGACTGCCACCCTCGACCGAATCGTCTTGTCGGAAGGCCGTTGGCAGGTGCAGGTTCGGACCCCTGTCGGGCTTTCGAATCGGACTGCCCCATTTTCTGTCGCGCCCAGGAGTGCCGAACAGTCACCCCCAACGATTCTTAGCTACACCTGGAATCCAGATCGGCCGCTCGCCAATCAGCCCTTTACGGGGACGATTACGGGCACGGGGTTCGTTCCCGGGGCGACTCAGCTCTATTTCTGCGTGGCGGGCACAGACAACTGTACCCCGCATCCGCTGGAGCGGACGATTACTACCCAGGAAAACTCTTTGCAGGTCACCCATCTGGTGCTCCCCTCCGCCAACTGGGAATTCTTTCTCCAAACTCCCCGGGGAAGTTCCCATCGTTCCGCGTCCTTTCCGGTGACCGAACCACCCTCTTTTCCACCCGTGATCAGTGCCTTTCTGTGGCGTCCGGCGACGCCGCGCGCAAATACCACTTTCGAAGGCGTCCTCATCGGAAGCCATTTTGAGGTGGGCGCCACCCGTGTCTTCTTCTGTGTCAACCTGACCAATACTTGCACCGAGGTTCCCGCCGAGAAGGTCATCGTCAACAATCCGACCAGCGTGACCTTGTCCGATCTGATCCTGCCGCGTGGGACGTGGCAGGTCTATCTGCAGACGTCCATTTCGCGCAGCAATCGATCCCGTTCCTTCGTGGTAATGTGAAGCTGTTGCGAGGAGAATCCCACTGGACGGTCTGCCGCGTCCTGGGCAAGGAGGCCGCGTGGACATTGGAGGGAAATCGGGTATACTTCGATCGGATTTTGTCGCATTGTCCCGGGGCGCAAACCGTCAAGAGAAATCCGGGGCTTGGTTGCTTCCAGATTTCCTTTATGTCCAATCGTCATTTTGAAACGGATGCGATCCGACACCAGGCATCCCGGTCCGACCATCGTGAGCATTCCGTTCCCCTCTACCTGACCTCCAGCTTTCTCTTCGATGACGCTGAACAGGCAAGGGCGCTCTTCGCCGATGAGATTCCAGGCAATATCTACACCCGTTTCTCCAATCCCAACAATTCAGAGTTGATCGGCAAGATCTGTCTCCTGGAAGGAGCCGAGGACGGGTTGGCCTGCGCCTCAGGGATGTCGGCGATCTTCACCTCATTGGGGGCGTTGCTCCGATCCGGAGACCACCTGCTCGCCTCTCGGGCACTCTTTGGATCGACCCATCAAATCTTGAACCAGATTCTTCCCAAGTGGGGGATCACCACGACCTACCTCGATCTGCGCTCCCCCGAAAGCTGGTCGGCGGCGGTCCAGCCCTCGACCCGGATGATCCTCGTCGAAACGCCCTCCAATCCCGGACTGGAGCTGGTCGATCTGGAGTGGCTTGCCCAATTCAGCCGCCAGCACGGGCTTCTCTCGCTGGTCGACAACTGCTTTGCCACGCCCTATCTCCAGCAACCGCTGCGCTATGGGATCGACCTCGTCACCCACTCCGCCACGAAGTTCATGGATGGGCAGGGGAGAGTCATTGGAGGGCTGATCGCTGGTCGTTCCTCCCTCATGCAAGAGATCCGGTTTTTCGCCCGACATACCGGGCCGGCCCTCTCTCCCTTCAACGCCTGGGTCTTCTCGAAAAGCCTCGAAACGCTGGCCGTTCGGATGGATCGTCACTGCGACAATGCCGAGGCGCTGGCCCGCTGGTTGGAACAGCGTCCGGAAGTGGAGCGGGTCATCTACCCCTTTCTCGATTCGCATCCTCAAGCTGACCTCGCCCGTCGCCAAATGAAGCGCGGAGGAGGAGTGGTCTCGTTTGTTCTGCGAGGCGGCGCAATCGCGGGGCGTACCTTTCTCGACCGGCTCCAGCTGCTCTCCCATACCGCGAATTTGGGTGATACCCGGACCACCGTGACTCATCCCGCCTCGACCACCCATTCCAAGTTGACCGAGGCAGATCGACTCGCCGTCGGTATCTCGGCGGGCCTGATCCGGATCTCAGCGGGCCTTGAACACCTCGATGATCTCAAAGCCGATCTCGCGCAGGCGCTCGACGGAATTGGATCCCCTTCCTCTCTTTCTCAAGTCGATCGAAAGGAGCCATCTACAGATGAAGACAATCACAGTTGAGGAGTTGCACGCCTGGCGTGACGCCGGTACCGAGCATCAATTGGTCGATGTCCGTGAATCTCATGAATATGAGCTGTGTAACCTCGGTGGGGAGCTGCTCCCGTTGGGAACCATTCTCCATCAGGTGGAGAATCTCCGCCGCGATATTCCTGTCGTGGTGATGTGCCGGAGTGGTAAGCGGAGCGCTACCGCCATTCTTCAGCTCGAGGCGCACTTTGGCTTCACCAATCTGGTCAACCTCGAAGGGGGGATTCTCCAGTGGGCCAGTGAGATCGATCCTTCGATCCCCCGTTATTGAGCCCTGTTCCTACCCTGCT
>JBEIJP010000066.1:0-9595 GCA_040380245.1 Acidobacteriota bacterium
ACTCTATGTCGCGGATGATTTGCGTGGAACGATCTACCACTCAGCCGACGCCGGCGCCAATTGGGAGGCACTGCCACTGAATCAACTGCCCAGCCGGCTCGTTCGGTCTCTGATCGCGGATCCATTCGACCCGGGAAGACTCCACCTTGGCACCTTCTCCGGTGGAGTCTACGTCCTGCAACGGCCCCCTCTACCGACCGAGCGGCCGGCTGGCTCAGTTCTCCGAACGGGCCCCGGTGCGCTGCCGAATCCGCTTGAGCACCTGACGGACCTCCTCGGCATCCGGCTCGCCACCCGCTACTTTCAAATAGGCTTCTAACTGATCTCCAGCCCGGGCCAGTTGGTCCTGGCGCAGATACCAGTTGAAGAGGATCTTGCGTCCATAGGCAAAAGAACTTCCACCCAGGACAATCGCCTGCGCCACCTCTTTCTCAGCCCGCTCCGGGTCGGGCGTCGGTCGCGAGAGATAGGCAATCCCCAGCTGGAGATGGGCCATCGGGTAGCTATCCTCGAGGCGACAGCCCGCCTCCAATTCCCGAATCGCTTCATCGTACTGGCGAAGCCTGACGTAGAGGATTCCAAGGTTGATATGCGGCAGAACAAATTTCGGGTTGATCTGCAGCGCTCGCTCAAATTGGGTGCGAGCCTCTTCGGGCCGCTCGAGAACCAGGTATTGTTCTCCGAGCTTGTTGATGGCCAGAAGATAGTCTGGATGGATCTGCAGGGCTTTTTGGAAGAGGGCGAGGGCCTCGGTCGGTTTCTCATCCTGGGCCCGTTTGAGGCCCTTCTCGTAGATCTTCCGGGCCTCGCGGGAGACCTCCTGGAGATCGCCCACCGAGAGCAGGCGTCCCTTCGGCGTGACGACAATCTCCGCCTCCGGGCTCCGCAGGTTGACCTGAGCAAGAACGGTGCGGGAGAAGGCTCCAAACAGCTCGACGGTCTCCTGGGTCGTCTCGAACCGACGGGTCTGGTCGGCCGGCACGAGGATACGGTAGGTTCCACTCGGCAACTGACCAAACTCGAAGTTCCCGCCAGTATCGGTGAAGGTCTCGCCGGCCATGCCCCCTGTGCTAACTTCGAGGATCACCCGGACACGCTGATCGGGGAGCGTGCCAGAGGGCATGTAGAGCCGTCCGCGAATCGAATGGGTGACGGAAGTGGTTCGCCCTGTCGCGGCGGGCCCTGCTCCCTGCCCTCCACCACCGGTCTGGGCCAGACTCGTCAGGCTGGTCAGCGCCGTCCAGATCAAGGCCCCGGCCAGCAAGACCCACAGACGATTCCATGCCCGAGTGCTGATCGCCCCCGCCCGTCGAATCGTTCTCTCACCTCTGGCTGCCATTCGTTTCTGGCCTCCCTGGCGACTGGCCACACCCTCTTCTCGAAGAGGGTGCCGAGTGTTGTCCAGATCAGACGGCACAAGGAGCAGAACGGAACCCAGTGGCAGGATCGTGCATCCGCCTTAATCCAGGTCTCCCGTCTCTCCACTCTCCGCAGTCGATTGGTTGATCAGCTCTTTCAGTTCTTTGCCAGGTTTGAAGTAGGGAATCCGTTTGGCGGGGATGTCGACCGCTTCCCCCGTCTTGGGGTTTCGCCCCCGCCGGGAAGACCGTTGTCGAACACGGAAGGACCCAAACCCGCGCAGCTCGATCTTCTCTCCCCGATTGAGCGCTTCGACGAGACTGTGCAGAACCTCGTCGACGATCACTTCCGAGTCCTTTTTGGTCAGGTCGACGACACGCGCGACCTCATTCACCAAGTCAGCCTTTGTCATCGTTCCTCCCTTCGGGGCAGAGCTGGCCATCGCTTCAGCGCCATTGGTACTTGAATCGAACAGTGGTGTCGACCTCCGTCAACTGCCCTGGGAAACGGGTCGTCCCCAACAGATCACCCAGGGAGGCCGCCCCAAGGAGAAGGTCGAGCAACGGAGATCGCTCCCGTTCCTTGGGGGGCGTGACAATCTGCGGTTTCCCCTTGACCCCGATCAGCTCCGCCGTCTTTTTGACGGCATCCTCGTAGTTTCCGATCGCGTCGATCAGCCCGTTGCGTACCGCGGTCTCCCCAGTGAAGACGCGCCCATCGGCAAGTGCCCGTACCCTCGCTTCGTCGATCTCACTCCCTGCCGTGCCCCGACCTTTGCGCCCTTCGAGCACCGCCTGGACAAACTGGCCATTCAACTCATCGATCATCGCCTGGAAATAGACCCGCTCGCGTTCGGTCAATTCCCGAGTCGGAGAGCCAGTGTCTTTGAACTCGCCGCTCTTGAAGACCACCGACTTGACCTTGGCCCACTCCGCCAACTCCCGGTAATTGATCCATTCCGCGATCACGCCGATGCTCCCGGTGACGCTCCCGGGATTGGCCAGGATCAGGTCCGCGGGACAGGCCAGGTAGTAGCCACCCGAGGCGGCCACCGATCCCATCGAGACGACGACCTTCTTCTTCTTCTCGTCCTTGACCCGGCGCACTTCGGTGTAGATCTCCTGCGAAGCCGAGACTCCACCTCCCGGACTATCAACCCGCAGCAGAATCGCCTTGACCCGGGAATCTTCCCCATACTGCTTGAGGTGACGGTTGACCGTCTTGGCCATCTCCTCGTCGATGACTCCCTCGATGGGAATCATCGCGATCTTGTCCCCTCCGCCGACAAAGCCATCGTCATCTGACATAAAGGACGCCAGCGAGAGAAGCGTCACTGTAAACACTCCCAATAAGACCAAGGCAATGATCAGAATCCAACCCAGGGATCGTTTTTCCATGGAGATCACCTCTCGAGGAGAGAACAGCCAAGAGGGAGAGGAGTCAACGGGAGACTGCCCGGAGAGCGTGTATACTCTCCGGGCAGTCCGATGGGGTCCTCAATGATTGACGCGATCAACCCAGACTTGTGGATCAGGACTCGTCCTCATCCGAAGCCGGAGCACTGGAGGTCATCGAACTGAGACCGGCCAGCTCGCCGAGACTCGCCATTCCACCCTCGGCTGAAGTGTAGTTTCGGGTGTCGATAATGGGCTCGTTATTGCCAACGGCACGGGCCGAGAGGCCAATCTTGCGATGCTCCCGATCCATCTTGAGGATCTTGAAAGGCATCACCTGCCCCGTTTTGACGGCTTCTTCTGGCTTCTCGACACGATCTTCGGAGAGTTCAGAGACGTGGCAAAGCCCCTCGATCCCATCTTCCAGCTCGACAAACGCCCCGAAGTTGGCAAACCGGGTCACCTTGCCGGTGACGACGTCTCCCAAGTGATGTGTTTCGAAGAAGCGCTCCCATGAGTTCGGTTCGAGCCCCTTGATCGAGAGCGAGAGACGGCGGTTGTCGACGTCGATCGCGGTGATAACGGCCTCGACCTCCTGGTTCTTCTTGAGCGCTTCGCTGGGATGCTTGATCCGCTTCGTCCAGGAGATATCCGAGACGTGGACCAGACCATCGATCCCCTCCTCGATCTCGACAAAGGCGCCAAAGTCGGTGAGGTTGCGGATGCGGCCCTTGATCCGGGTGCCGACGCCGTAGCGCTGTGGGAGCGTCTCCCAGGGGTTGGGCTCGATCTGCTTGAGACCCAGGCTGATGCGCCGTGCGCCCTGATCGACGTCGATGATCTGCGCCTCGACCTCCTGCCCAATCGTCAGCAGCTTGTTGGGATGCTTGACCCGCTTCGACCAGCTCATCTCCGTGACGTGAACCAGTCCTTCGATCCCGGGCTCGAGCTCGATGAAGGCGCCATAATCGGTCAGGGAGACGACCTTGCCCTTGATCCGGGTATTGGCGGGGTAACGCTCGGTCGCCGTCGCCCAGGGGTCTGGCGTCAGCTGCTTGAACCCAAGGCTGACACGCTCACGATCACGGTCGAACTTGAGGACCTTGACCTGAACGTGCTCCCCGATCTTGAGCAGCTCGTGCGGGTTCTGAAGCCGGCCCCAGGACATATCGGTGATGTGGAGCAGTCCGTCGATCCCACCCAGGTCGATGAAGGCGCCGTAGTCGGTGAGGTTCTTGACCTGTCCCTCGACAATAATTCCCTCCTCGAGGTTCTTGAGGGTTTCGTTCTTCTTCCCGGTGATCTGCTCTTCCTGGACCACCTTGCGGGAGAGGACGATGTTGCCCCGCTTCTTGTTGACCTTGAGGACACGGACTTCGATGTCCTTGTTGCGGAACATATCGAGGTTGCGGACGGGGCGGATATCGACCTGGCTGCCCGGCAGGAAGGCCTGGATGCGCCCGATCTCAACTCGCAACCCACCCTTGATCCGATCGGTGACGCGTCCGGTGATCGTTGACTGGTCCTTGTAGGCCTGTTCGATCATCTCCCAGGTATGCTTCCGCTCCGCGTCGACGCGGGAGAGTTCGACATAGCCCTCAGAGTTCTCCAGCTGCTTGACGAAGACATCGACCTCGTCCCCGGGGGCTACCGTGATCGTGTCTCCTTCACGGAACTCTTCAATCGGCACGATCCCTTCGGATTTGAACCCGACGTCGATGATGACGGCCTGATCGGTGATATTGATCACGCGCCCCTTGACGACCTCGTTTTCGCTGATCTCGGACCGATGGGTCTCTTCGTGAGCGGCCAGGATCGCGCCGAAATCCATCATGGATTCGCCGTTCTCATCGGGATCGAGAGGGTCGCCCTCCTCCGACTCATCGTCGGAAGCGGTCGCGACCGACGCGGACGCCTCTGGCGCAGGCGCAGAGAGAGGCGGAAGAGGCTGGGTGGCAGGGACAGCGATCTCCTCGGTCGAGGCGGTGGCCTGATCGACCGAATTGATGTCGTCAGTATCTGGGGCGGACGGGGTAAGGTTATTCGTTGACATGGAAAGTGGACTTCCTCCTGAAGAAACTACCCGAGTCGCACACGCAACCCGGTTGGCAGTGATCGATTCTGGGTTCGACGGAATTCATCGATAAAAAGCGGATCGGTGGAATTTCGTCGAACGGATCGATCGTCTGCATGGCAAACGGAACTCTCATCATACTCCTCCCCCTGTTCTTTGCCAACGATCAGCGAACAAAAGGGCGAGGAGGGCGACCTTCGGGCCAACGGAGCGTCAGGAGACGAGCGCCGGCTCGGCTTCCACGACTGCCAGTTGGCGAAGTCGCTCGACGACCTGCTGGATCAGCCAGTCGGGCGTCGACGCACCGGCGCTGACTCCGACCCGACGGACTCCCCGCAGGAGCGCGGGATCGATCTCACTGGACGTCTCGATCAGAAAGGAGGCGGGGCAGTGCTCCCGCGCCGCCTCGACCAATTTGTTGCTGTTCGCGCTGTGGCGCCCGCCGATCACCAGCAGCAGGTCCACTTCCGTCGAGAGGCTGCGGATGGCCTTCTGGTTCTCTTCGGTGGCGTCACAGATGGTCTCGCAGACCTTGACCTCGGCGGCTCTTTCCCGAAGAGCGTCGATGACCTGCTGATACTTTCGCGGGCTGATGGTCGTCTGGGCAATGACCCCGATTCTCTGGAGGGGGGGCAACTGGCGAACCTCTTCGACCGTCTTGACGGCATAGCCCTGATCGTCGATATACCCGAGAATGCCGCGAATCTCCGGGTGGTCTTTATCGCCAACGATGACGACCGTATAGCCGTCGCGATGGAGTTCCATCGCCTTGCGCTGGGAGTAGTGCACGTACGGACAGGTGCCATCCATAATACGGAGGCCCCGTGCCTTGAGTTCATCGTAGGCTTGAGGCGCGACTCCGTGGGCGCGGATGATGACGGTGCCAGAGGCGGGAAGGCTGGACTGATCGGCGACGCGGATGCCGTCGTGCTGCAGCCGATCGATCTCCTGCGTGTTGTGAATGAGAGGACCGAGGGTGACCACGGGCTCTCCCGGATTCTTCTCCAGCGCACGATAGGCCATATCGACCGCGCGCTTGACCCCCATACAGAACCCAAGACTCTCCGCCAGAACAATCTCCATTGCTGACTCCCCTCTGGCCCGGCCAATCTCTTCGCGTTCGCGAGAGAGCGCCCGGCGCGGCTCACCAACGAGCGAACGATCCGAACCCTGAACAGATCCTGCCTTGGCTCGAACCCAACTGGCGCCTGACTTCCCCCTGACTCAGGGCCGTTCGATGAGGAACGGTGTCGCGCTCCCCGAGGCCTTGACCCGAGATGAAGATCACCCGGATACCAGGTCAGTCAGAGGCGGTCGACTCTCTCTTGGCGAGCGAGGCAGCCTCACACTTGTCGAAGGTCGCGTTGGCGCGCGGATCGGAGGTCTCGCCGGTTCGGATACACGTCACCCGACACAGGAAAATAGACTCTACTGGCAGGAGAAAGGGATGTCAAGCAGGGCTTTCGGGGCGTTTGCGGGAACGCGAACCCTGGATGGGGGGAGCAGGCGCGCGGTATTGAAAGAAGCGTTTGACTTCGGTGGGGAGGAGGTGGCGAAACTGTCCGGGAGCGAGCGATTCGTGCTGGAGGAATCCGATGGCGATGCGCCGCAGTTTGAGGACAGAGTGGCCGATCGAGTCGAACATGCGACGAATCTGCTGATTGCGGCCTTCAAAGAGGGTGACGCGGTACCAGGCGTTGGTCGCGCTCTCTTCGATCAGCTCGAACCGGGCGGGGGCGGTGCGGACTCCGTCGAGGATGACGCCGCGTTGGAGTTGAAGGATCTGCTGGGAGCCGGGTTTGCCTTTGACCTTGACCTCGTAGATCTTGGGAACCTGCTTCGAGGCGTGGGCAATGAGCTGGGTGAACGCGCCATCGTTGGTGAGGAGGAGGAGTCCTTCGCTCTGGAAATCGAGCCGTCCGACGGGGTGGACCTTGTCGCGGTAGGGGCCGACGAGATCGATGACCAGGGGGCGCTGGCGCGGATCGGAGCGGCTGGTGAGAAAGCCGGCCGGCTTGTTGAGCAAGAGGTAGAGCTTCTCTTGTCGATCGAGTTTCGGATTGATCAGCTTGCCGTGGACCTTGATGTGGTCGCGTTGAGGATCGACCTGGGTCCCGAGCTGGGTGACCACCTGGCCGTTGACGGTGACAGCGCCGGCGACAATCAGCTCCTCCGCCTTGCGGCGGGAAGCGAGGCCGGCGGCGGCGATGATCTTCTGGAGTCGTTCCATCCGGAGGGAGCCTCTCAGCGTAAAGGGGGATACGTCCCCTGGGGTTAGTGACGCGGGGCGGCGAGGAGCGCCATGGCTTCGTGACGGGTCCGTTCGTCCTTACGGAAGACGCCGCGCACCGCCGAAGTGATGGTCGAGGCCCCGTGTTTCTTGACGCCGCGCATGGCCATACAGAGATGGACCGCCTCGATGACGACCATGACGCCGCGGGGTCGCAGCTCTCCCTGGTAGAGAGTCTCGGCGATCTGAGTGGTCAGCCGTTCCTGGACCTGGGGGCGTCGGGCGTAGAGATCGCTGATCCGGGCCAGCTTGGAGAGGCCGATGATGCGGCCTTCGTTTGGGATGTAGGCGATATGGGCGACGCCGGTGAAGGGGACGAGGTGGTGCTCACAGAGGGAGTAGATCGGGATGTCGCGAACCATGACGATCTCGTCGTGGGTTTCAGCAGGAATCACTTTGATCTCGTGCTCGACCGATTCGTGGAGACCGCCACAGATCTCCTGGTACATCTCCGCGACGCGGTGCGGGGTTTCGACGATGCCGGGGCGGTCGAGGTCCTCGCCGATCCCCTCGAGGATGAGACGGACGCCGGCGGCGATCTTTTCTAAATCGAACGTGGATTGACGCTTCTCTGCGTTCATTCGGTCAACTCCGGAAGGTTGAGGGGAGCGCGAAGTCCCCGGCACAACCCGTCTTCTCTGGCCGCGGGCTGTCTGGCCGTGGGCGGATGGTCAAGTTCGATCCCAACGGGTTCGGTTCGAACCGATCCTGCCGCCGTGGTCCCCTTTCCACCGGCCGGAAGGCGCTGGGGATCCGGCAGCGTCCAGTCAGAAGGACCCTACCCGACAGGACAAGTCGTCCATTATGGAGAAGAGAGAGGGGGGCGTGCAAGGAGCCGATCTGGACAGAAATTGACGGAGTGGAAAAAGTTCAAATACAATGAAGGAGTTGTGGGATAAAGCTGGTGCGAGAAGGACCGCGGGGAGCCGGAGAGAGCGGGGGCTTGCGCACTGGACTGTCGGGAGAAGGACAGGAGAGGAAGAGGGGGAGCGAGAAAGTGGAGACGACATCTGGAACACGATCAAGCGCGATTGTCTCTCCACCCGTGGGGGGAGGAGAGCGACGCGGAAGCGGAGCGCTGCTGGAGGGCCCTTATTTCAATCGGGAGCTGAGCTGGATCGAATTCAACAGTCGAGTCCTCGAGGAGGCGCTCGATCCGACGCAGCCCTTATTGGAACGATTGAAATTTCTGGCGATCTTCTCGAACAACCTCGACGAGTTCTTCATGGTGCGGGTCTCGGGGCTGCAGGAGCAGCTGGAGGCCAACCCGACGCTGCTCTCGCCAGATGGACTGACGCCGGCGATGCAGTTACGGATGATCGGAGAGCGGCTCCGGACCCTGCTGGAGATCCAGACGCGCTGCCTGGAAGAGCAGGTGCTGCCGGGGCTGCGGGCACACGGAATCGAGATTGTGACGTATGACAATCTCGCGCCCGAGGAGCAGTCGGCGTTTCAGACGCTCTTCTCGGAATGGATCTTTCCGGTACTGACGCCACTGTCGGTCGATCCGAGCCATCCCTTCCCCTACATCTCGAACATCAGCCTGAACCTGGGGATCCTGGTGATCCCGGAGAGTCCGCGAAATGGCGAGGAGCCACGGTTCGCGCGGCTCAAGCTTCCTCCAAACGTCCCGCGGCTGCTGCCCGTCGGGGAAGGGGGCACCCGATTCGTGTTGCTGGAAGAGGTGGTGACAGCCCACATCGAGACCCTCTTTCCGGGGATGCGGATCCTGGAATGTCAGCCCTTCCGGATTACCCGGGACGCCGATATCGCGATCGAAGAGGACGAGGCGGGAGACCTGCTCAAGACGGTCGAGAAGCAGTTGCGACAGCGACGATTTGGATTCGGCGTGCGGCTGGAGGTCGCCTCGGGGATGAGTCCCCGGATGGTCAAATTGCTCTGCCATTCGCTGGAGATGGAAGCGCAGGACGTCTACACGATCGATGGTCCTCTCAACATACCGGATCTGATGGCGCTGACGCGGCTCGATCTTCCAGCGCTGAAAGATCCTCCCTTCACGCCGGCGACGCCCTCGATCCTCCACCAGCACGAATCGATCCTCGACGCGATCCGACATCAAGACATTCTGCTGCATCACCCATACGACTCCTTTGCGCCAGTTGTGGAGTTCATCCGGGCGGCGGCACGGGACCCGCAGGTGCTGGCGATCAAACAGACGCTCTATCGGGTCGGCAAGGATTCGCCGATCGTCGAGGCCTTGATCGAGGCGGCGGAGAATGGGAAGCAGGTCGCGGTGCTGGTCGAGCTGAAAGCGCGCTTTGACGAGGAGAACAACATCCAGTGGGCACGTCGGTTGGAGAAGGCCGGGGTGCACGTCGTCTACGGGCTGGTCGGATTGAAGACCCATGCCAAGATCGCGCTGGTGGTGCGGCAGGAGCAGGGCGGGATCCGGCGGTATATCCATCTGGGGACGGGGAACTACAATCCGGTAACGTCACGGATCTACACCGACCTGGG